>JALSIK010000024.1 GCA_026990045.1 Chromatiales bacterium
CTCACCCGGCGCCTGCCCGAGCACGGCCGCGACGAGACTGCCCGCGTGGCCGGGGCCTTCAACCGCTTCGTGGAAAAGGTCCACGGGGTGGTACGCCAGGTGGGCGAGGCCGGGACCCGGCTGGCGCAGTCGTCCAAGCAGATGTCGGAGCTGGCGGTGGACACCAAGCTCAACGTCAACCAGCAGGAGAGCAAGATCGAGCAGGTGGCGGCGGCCATGAACCAGATGGCGGCCACGGTCCAGGAAGTGGCGCGCCACGCCCGCGAGGCCTCCGAGGCGGCGCAGTCGGCGGACCGCGAGTCGGCCGACGGCAGCCGGGTGGTGAGCGAGGTGGTGGACGCCATTCACCAGCTGGCCCGGCAGGTGGGCACGGCGGCCCGCACCATCCATTCGCTGGAGGAAAACGCCGAGGCCATCGGCACGGTGCTGGACGTCATCCGCGGCATCGCCGAGCAGACCAACCTGCTGGCACTCAACGCCGCCATCGAGGCCGCCCGCGCCGGCGAGCAGGGGCGCGGCTTCGCCGTGGTGGCCGACGAGGTGCGTACCCTGGCCTCGCGCACCCAGCAGTCCACGGAGGAGATCCAGGAGACCATCGAGCGCCTGCAGGCCGAGGCCAAGGCCGCGGTGGCGGCCATGGAGGAAGGCCGGGCCCAGACCGAGCACACGGTGGAGAAGGCCGGCCGGGCCGGGGAGGCGCTGGCCGCCATCACCGCCGCGGTCTCGCGCATCGCGGAGATGAACACCCAGATCGCCTCCGCCGCCAACGAGCAGTCCTCGGTGGCCGAGGAGATCAACCAGAACGTGGTCTCCATCAACACCCTGTCGGTGCAGGCGGCCCAGGGCGCCGAGCACGTGGCCGCCACCGCCCAGGACGTGGAGCGCCTGGCGGAAGAGCTGCGGCGCCTGGTGGGCAGCTTCCGCGTCTGAGCCGCCGCCGCGCCCGCGGGCCGCGCGCGTTGACTTCACCGCGGCCGCGGGCGCACCATGGTGGCATGTGGGGACGCCGCCTCCTTGCTTCGCTGCCGGGCTTGCTGCTGGCGGGGTTGCTGGCGGCCTGCGCCGCCACGCCCATCACCGGCCGCAGCCAGCTCCTGCTCATCTCCGAGGAGTACGCCATCGCGGCCTCGGAACCCGCCTACTTCCAGCTTCTGTCCGGTCCGGCCAGGGAGGGCAGGCTGGATCGGGACCCCGCGCTCAAGGCGCGGGTACGGCGCATCGCCGGGCGCCTCATCCACCAGGCCATCCGCCTGCGGCCGGAGACCGCCGACTGGAAGTGGAGCCTCCACGTCATCGACGATCCGGACACCGTCAATGCCTGGGCCATGGCCGGCGGCCGCATGGCCCTGTACAGCGGCCTGGTGAAAAAGCTCGACCCCAGCGACGACGAGCTGGCCCAGGTCCTGGGCCACGAGATCGCCCACGCCCTGGCGCGGCACACGGCGGAAAAGATGTCGGTGGCCCTGGCCACCGACCTCGCGCTCACCGCGTGGGCGGTGACGGACAACCAGGACCGCGCGGCCCTGGCCGGGGCATCGCTGGCCGCCGCCCTGGTCATCCAGCTGCCCAACAGCCGCCAGGCCGAGGCGGAGGCCGACCGCATCGGGATCGAGCTGGCGGCACGGGCGGGCTACGACCCGCGCGCCGCGGTGAGCCTGTGGCGGAGGATGAGCGAGCTGGACAAGGGCGGCGTGCCGGAGTTCCTCAGCACCCATCCCTCCGACGAGCGGCGCCTGGAGGCACTGCGGGCGCTGGTGCCGCGCATGGAGCCGTTGTACCGGGCGCCGGGCGACCGGGGCGCGTATCAGTTCAGGCCCGAGGCCGAGGCGCTCCCCGGCGGCTGAAGGGGTTCGCCCGGCAGGGTGAAGCTGAACACCGTGCCGTCCTTGCCGCTCTCGCCGCGGATGCGGCCGCCGTGGCGCTGGACGATGCGGCGCACCGTGGCCAGGCCCACGCCCGAGCCCTCGAACTCGTCGCCGTGGAGGCGCTGGAACGGGCGGAACAGCTTCTCGGCATGGTTCATGTCGAAGCCGGCGCCGTTGTCGCGCACGAAGAACACCGTCTCCTCCCCTTCGCGCCGGTTGCCGAACTCGATGACCGCCGGACGGCACCCGGCGGTGTACTTCCAGGCGTTGTCCAGCAGGTTCTCCAGCAGCAGCCGCAGCAGGCCGGGATCGCCCTCGGCCTGCATCCCGGGCTGGATGCGCACCTCCACCTCGTGCCCCGGCTCGCGCTCGCGCAGCTCCGCCACCACTTCTTCGGCCACCGCCGAGAGATCCACCACCTGCGTGCGCGACGGCTGGCGCGACAGCCGCGACAGGTTGAGCAGGTCGTCGATCATCCTCCCCATGCGCCGGGTGTTGGCGCGGATGCGCTCGATATTGTGGCGGGCCTCGCCGTCGAGGCGCGGCCCGTGGTCCTCCTCCAGGATGCGGGAGAAGCCGTCGATGGCCCGCAGCGGCGCGCGCAGGTCGTGGGACACCGAGTACATGAAGGACTCCAGCGCCTCGGTGCGCTCGCGCACCAGCTCCTCCAGCCGGTCCCGGTAGCGGGCCAGCTCCGCCTCGTCCCGGCGCCGGCGGGAGATGTCCACGAAGGCCACCACGGCGCCGGTGACGCGGCCCTCCTGGCGGATGGGGTGGCACCACCACTCCACCGGGAAGCAGGTGCCATCGGCGCGCCAGAGGACCTCCCGGTCGGAGTGGGCGGGCTCGCCCGCCGCCATGGCCCGGCGGATGGCGCAGTCGGCGGCGGGATAGGGCGTGCCGTCGGCGCGGGAGTGGCGGATGCGCTCGTGCATGTCCTGGCCCACCAGGTCGTCGGAACGCTCGTAGCCCAGCATGCGCAGGCAGGCGGGATTGACGAAGGTGCAGCGGCCCGCCAGGTCGATGCCATAGATGGCCTCGGCGGTGGAATCCAGCAGCAGCCGCACCCGCTGCTCGCTCTCGCGCAGGGCGCGGAAGGATCGCTGCAGGTTCTCGCGCATGCGGTTGATGGCCTGGGCCAGCATGTCCAGCTCGTCGTCCTCGGCCGGCGGGTGCGGCGGGCGGTCCAGCTTCAGCGCCGGGGCGTCGGTCTCCAGGTTGGGCGCGGTGACGAAGGCCGCCACCCGGGCCAGGTGGCGCGTGACCAGGCGGTCGAACAGGAACAGGGTGAACAGGGCGACGAAGAAGGTCTTGATGCCGTTGGAGACCAGGATGGTCCAGGCGCGCCGCCACAGGCGGGCGTAGACCCCGGCCAGCGAGGCCTCCACCTCCAGCCGGCCGATGCGGCGCGCGCGGCCGCGGTAGTCGTAGTCGAGGGCGAAGGTGCGGCGGCGGGCATCGCCCCGCGCCGGCCGGCCGGCGGCGATGGCCTCGCCGTCCTCCGTCACCACCCGGGCCAGCACCACGTCGGGCAGCTCCACGATGCCGGCCAGGATGAGCCGGATCTGCTCGCGGTCGGTCACCCACACCGCCTGGGTCAGGCCCCGCAGGTAGCTGGTGCGTACCTGTTGCAGCCGGCGATCGATGAGGTCCAGGTCGTCGCGGTACTCGGCGTAGAGCTGGAGGGCGGTGGCCACCAGGGTGATGGCGGAGCTGAACAGGACGATGGCGAAGATGAGCCGGCGCGCGGTGCGGCTGCCCAGGCGGAGCCCCAAGAACGACACCGGCAGGGTCCCCCTTCAGTCGTGCACCAGCACGTCCAGCGTTTCGGCGTGGATGCGCGCGTAGCTGCCGTCGGCCTTCATCTCGCGCAGGGCCTGGGCCAGCCGGGGCACCAGCGCCGCGTGGCGGCGGTTGAGATACAGGTAGAGCTGGCGCGTGGCCAGCGGGGGTTCCAGCATCCGGGCCCGGACCCCGCCGTGGCGCAGCCGCCACAGGCCGCCCCAGCGGTCGAACACCACCACGTCGGCGCGGCCCCGTGCCAGCAGGCCGAACAGCTGCACCGGGCCGCGGACCCGGGTGATGGAGCGGGCGCGGGTGATGTTGCGCTCCAGGATCTTCCAGCCCGTGATGTACCCCACGTCGTAGGGGGCGAGCGAACTCCAGCCCGCCACCGTGAATTCCTTTTGCCGCGAAAACACCATGAAGTCGAAAGCGATCACGGTCTCCGGGACGCGGACGATATTGGGGTACTTTTTCTCCAGGCCCTCGATGCGGGCGATGTTGCCGTCGTCGACGCCGGCGTTGGCATTGAGCAGCGCGCGCTCCGAGGGCAGGCGGATGCAGCGGGCGGCGAGCCCCAGGCGCGCGAACCAGGCGGGCACCAGCCGGTCGTAGAAGCCCGACCCGTCCGCGGTGGTGAAGGGTTCCTGGCGCCCGGAGTTGATGACCAGTTCATCGGCGGAGACGGGCGCGGCGAGGACCACGGCCAGCCACCAGGCCCATCGCGTCCGCCGCGGGTGTCCACGGTGACCCTTGGATTTCAGGGACATGCCACTCAGTATAGGCCATCAGGCGGTGGTGGCGGGGGCCCGGGCCACGGTCTTGCCGCCCCGGGCCGGGGCCAGTTCCCGGGCCAGGAAGTGCGCGGCCTCGGCGAAGGTCCCGCCCAGGGTCACTTCCATCTCGTCCTCGGCGTGGGCCAGGTGCCAGCGGGTGCCGAAGGCCGCGGCGGCGGCGCGCGGCAGGTACAGCACCGGGCGGGGAGGGTTGAGGCCCAGCACGCCACGGTACAGCGGGGCCCCGGTCTCCACGGGCCGGGCTTCCACGGGCAGGGCTTGGCGCGAGAGCAGCATCACCCCGGTGCGCAGGAGGTCCTCGTCCATGGCCTGCATCCAGCGGATCTGGCCCAGCACCCATTGCCCGCCCCGGGGATCGCGCAGCGCCACCAGCTCGTCCAGGCGCAAGGGGCCGGCCTCGCCGGGGCGGAGGCTCAGGCAGTAACCGCCGTGGCTAGCGTCCAGGAGGGTGGCGGGAAAGAAGCCGAAGGCGTCCGGGCGGGCGGGATCGTGCCAGCCCGGGACGGTGTCGGCGGGGATCATGGAGACCTCCTCGCCGCCATCCACCATGGCCGGGTCAGGGGGCCGGCCCCCGGCCAGGACGTGGTGGATGGCGGTGACGCCGGTCACCACGTCCACCGCGCTGCGGGTGCGGCGCCGGCTGCCGGAGCGCTCCGGCGGGCGGTCCCAGCCGGCCAGCAGGCTGCGCAACACGTCCTCGGGCACACCGCCGTCGGGCCGGACCAGCCGCCGGCTCAGGTCGTCCACCAGGGCGCGGGTGTCCAGGCAGCGCCAGCGCCCGGGCGCCACCTCCCCCTCCGGCGGATGCTGCGGCGGCTCGTCCCCCTCCAGGTCGATGGCGAAGGTACCGGCGGCGCCCGGGCGCGGCGGCCGCAGCACCAGCAGCCCGGCCCAGTGAGGCAGGTACCGGTAGACCACCTCCATGGCCTCGTAGCCCAGGTGGTTGGGCGAGAGCATGGCCAGCAGGAGCAGGCGTCGGAACTCCAGCCCCACGGTGGTGCGGCGGCGGCTGCCGGGCTCGGCCACCTTCGCCCCCAGCAGGTCGTGCTCCTCCGCCAGCCGGTAGTACCAGTAGAGCTGCTTCCACACCCCGGGCGGGTAGGGCAGGTAGCACAGCCGGTAATTGCACAGGATGTTGGAGCGCAGGCGGAACAGGCGGTGGAGCGAGGTGGTCACCAGGCGCCGCCAGCGCGGGCCGAACACGCGCGAGCTGCCCGCCAGCACTTCCTGGTAGGCCTGGGCCATCTCCAGCTGGAGCCGGGTGGAGAGCTCCACCAGGTCCCGTTCCCGCTGGCCCAGCGGCAGCGGCCGGCCGCTGTACTGCCGGGCCAGGGCGGCCACCAGCGCCAGCGCCTCCGGGGCCAGGCATTCCAGCGCCCGGAACCGCTCGCGCGCACCCGGGGCCTGGTTCTGCAACCGGCGCAGCGCCGCCAGCAGCAGGCGCGAAGCCTGCGGCGGGTCGGCCAGGGGGAGGCCGTCGAGCCAGGTCCGCAGGGCGCGCGGGCGCGTCAGCCGTGCCGGCAACGATTGATCCGGCCTGTCATGGGGCATGGATCCACGCTCCGCGTCGCCGCGGCCCGGGGGCCGCGGAGAATATGGTACCGGGCCGTCTGTCGCGGCCCTTTTGCCCAACTATTATATGGTGTTTTCATGGGCCCGGACAGGGGACCGGAAAGGGCGGCAAGAGACCGTGGCGGAGGCTAGAAGCCGGGGAAAAGTCTGGTTTCGTCAGTGCCGCGGCCACGCGCCCGGCCCTCGCGGACAACCCGGGCCCCGGCCCGCGCCAGCACCGCCTGAGCCCGGCCGGCGCCCCGGGGCGGGCGGCGGCAAGACTATATAGTTCACTACATAGTACACTATATAGTGTGCTATGTAGTATGCTATATAGCGTGCTATATAGCATCCTATATACTATCCTATATAGGATATTGTATGGTTCACTGCACGGCGATACGGCTGCGCGGGGTGCGGCGGCGCCGCCGCACCGGGTCGGC
>JALSIK010000025.1 GCA_026990045.1 Chromatiales bacterium
CGACAAGGAGGAACCGGTGGAGAGTCGCAGCATGGTCACCATCAGCGCCTCGGTGGACATCGCCGCCTCGCCCAAGGCGGTCTTCGACCTGGTCACGGACGTGAGCCGGCGGGCCCGCCTCAACCCGCGCGTGGGGGTGCTGGGCATCGCCAAGGTCACGCCCGGGCCAGTGCGCCCGGGCACCCGCTTCCGCTACCGGGTGGCGGTGGACGGGCGCATCGTGGAGCACGCCTGCGAGTGCGTGGCCTTCGAACCCGGCCGGCTCATGGAGACGGTGTCCGACACCAGCCCTCCCTTCCGGGTGCGGGTGACGGTGGAGCCCATTCCCGGCGGCGCGCGCCTGACCCAGGAAGAGTTCTTCGCCCTGCCGCCGGCGGTGATGCCGCTGCCCAGGTGGCGGGGCTGGCCGGGGCGCCTGCTGGACAGGCTGTTCGGGGGCGCCGACTGCCTGCGCCAGAGCGCCGAGTCGCTGGCCGCGGAGATGGACGAGACCCGGCGCCGCCTGGAACCGCGCCTGGCCGGCTGGCTGGAGCGCCTCAAGCGCCACCTGGAGCAGGGGCGCGGCGTCTTCTACGCCTGAATTTCCACCTGCTACCATGGGGAATCACCACGGTGCCGCGGCCTGTGCCGGCCCCCATCGCGTGCTAAGCTAAGGGTCACTCCGCGGTCACGGGGGAGGCCTGTCCCATGGAGGAACGGCGTGCCCACCGCCGCGTCCTGGTGGACGCCGCGGTGCGGCTCTATCATCCCCGGCTCGGCACGGTGGAAGGCGCCATCCGCGATCTCTCCGACAGCGGCGTGCGGGTGGCGGTGGCCGATGCCGCCGGCCTCAGCCGGTCTCTCGACGGCGAGCCCGTCACGCTGCGCCCGCAGCACCTGGACGTGCTGTTCGACACCGAGCTGGTCCGCTGCGACGGCGACTGCGTGGTGCTGAGGTTCATCGAACCCTGATGCCCGCCGCCCGGGATGCAGGGATGCACGAGGGACGGGCCGGAGCCGGGCGCCCGCGGCCCGGCCAGCGCCTGTGGCAGGGGTTCTGCCGCCTGGTCACGGCCGTCTATTACGCCCGCTGCGAGGTGGCCGGCCTGGAGCACCTGCCCGCCCGCGGGCCGGTGCTGCTGTGCGCCAACCATCCCAATGCCCTGGCCGATGCCGTGGTGCTGCAGGCGGCGCTCCCGCGCCTGCTGCATCCGGTGGCCCGGTCGGGCCTGTTCCGCAACCCGCTCCTGCGTCCCTTCCTGAAGCTGCAGCAGGCGGTGCCGGTGCGCCGGCGCCGCGACCCGGCCGATGATCCCCGCCGCAACGAGGATGCCTTTCAAATGGTGTACGAGCTGTTCGCCGCCGGCGGCGCGGTGCTCATCTTTCCCGAAGGCCAGAGCCACGACGATCCCCGCCTGCGCCCGCTCAAGACCGGGGCCGCGCGCATGGCGCTGGGGGCGCGGACCCGGGGCCCGGCCCCGGTGCTGCTGCCGGTGGGGCTCAACTTCGCCCACCGGGGGCGGTTCCGTTCCCGGGTCTTCGTCCAGGTGGGGCCGCCGGTGCCCGTGCCCGCGGCGGACGAGCACGACGAGGCCGCGGTCCGCGCCCTCACCGCCGCGCTGGCCCGGGGGCTGGAGGCGGTGACGGTCAACGTGGCTTCCTACGACGAGCTGGAATTGCTGCGGGCCCTGGAACGGTTCTTCGCCCTGCGCCACGGGCGCTACCGTGCCCGCGGGATGGCCGCGCGCCAGCGCGCACTCCAGCGGCTGGCCGAAGGGCACGCGCGCCTGCGCGCCCTGGTGGACGACCGGCGGTTGGCCGCGTTGCGCCGCCGCCTGCTGCAGTTCGAGCGCCTGTGCCGGCACCTGGGCGTGCGCGACCACCAGCTCACGGTGCGGTACCGGCCGGCGGTGGTGGCCCGGTTCGCGGCGCGCTGCCTGGCAGTGACCCTGCTGATCTTCCCGGTCGCGGCCTGGGGCTGGGTGACCAGCGGGCTGCCGTCGTGGTTCACCCGGCGCCTGTCCGCCCGCCTGGCCCGGGGGCCGGACCAGTTCGACACCGCCGCCATGGCCGCCGGCCTGGTCCTGTTCGCCCTGTTCTGGAGCGCCGAGACCGCCCTGGCCTGGACCCTGGCGGGCCCGGGGCCGGCCCTGGCGCTGGCGGCCAGCCTGCCGCCGGGGGCCGCGGCCGCGACCTTTTTCCGGCGCGAGCGCGAGCGCATCACCGACAGCCTGCGTGCCTTCCTGCTGTTTGCCCGCCGCCGGCATCTCAAGGCGGAGCTGCTGGCCCGGCGGCGGGCGCTGGAGCGGGAACTGGCCCGCCTCGTCCGCCTGCTGCGCCGCCACGAGCTTGAAGCCACCCGCGACCATGGGCTACAACTTGGGGCAGGGCTGACGGCGGAACCACGATGGAAGAACGGCGCAGACACCGGCGGCGCCGGGTGAACGCCCGGGTGGTGCTCACGGACGATGCGGGGCGGCGGCACACCGGGCGCTCGCGGGACATTTCCGATGGCGGGTTTTACATCGTTCTCGACCAGCCGCTGGTCCTGGCCCCGCGCACCCGGGTCCGCCTCACGCTGCCGGACTCACAGGATCCGGACCTGGTGTTCAATGCCGAGGTCACGCGCTGCGAGGAAGGCGGCATGGCGCTGCGCGTGTTGAATTTCGAGGTCGCCGGGGAGGAACACGAGCTCGATGTCCTGCGCCAGGCATGGCTGGAGAGCCGGGGCAAGGCCTGAGACCGCCGGGGTCCGGGCCGGGATCCTGCTGATCCTGGCCGCCGCCGTGGCCGGCTGTGCCGTCCCCGCGCCGCCTCCCGACGGCGTGCGTCACGTGGTGCTGGTGTGGCTCAAGGAGCCGGGCAATCCCGCCCACCGCCGCACGGTGGTGGAGGTGACCCGCGACCTTGCGCACCTGCCGGGGGTGCTCTCCGTGGACGCCGGGCCGGTGGTGCCCGGCGACCGCCCCATCGTGGACGATTCCTTCGACGTGGGGATCTGCTTCCGCTTCGAGAGCGTGGCGGCCATGCGCCGCTACGTGGTCCATCCCCTGCACGTGAAACTGGTGAAGGAACGGCTCAGGCCCATCGTGCGCCGGCTGCAGGTGTACGATTTCACCATCCGGTGAAGCGTGGCAGGAGGCATGGCGCGGCGGGCGGCGCCTGGGGTATGCTCGGGCGCCGTGTCTTCCTCTTCCACGGAGAAGGAGCCGCCGAGCCATGACGGAACGCCGCCGTACCCCCCGCGCCGGGACCCGGGCCCGCGTGTGCATCAGCCACAGCGTCTTCGGCGAGGTGGAGGGCGTGACCCTCGACATCTCCGACACCGGCGTGCTGGTGCAGGCCGATCACCTGCCCAGCCTGCCGGTGGGGGCCCACGTGACCCTGCAGTTCCTCGACTCGGTCAACCCCGAGCTGCGCTTCAACGCCAAGGCCGTGCGCCAGACCCGGCAGGGAACCGCCTTCGAGCTGGTGGACTACGAGTTCGGCGGCGCCCGCCACAGCCTGGAGGAGCTGCGCAGCCAGTGGGCACGCTATGTCCAGTACGACCGGCGGGGCTGACGGTGCCGGCCCGGCGCGCAAGCCGTTGCATCCCGCCGCCCGGTAAGGGGCCGTCCCGGGTGTTCCAGGGCCCGGGAAATCCAGGCCGGATCACCTCCGCGCACGCCGGATCAAGCGTTTACACGCTCGATTCGGGGGCGGGGCATCCCGGGCCCTCCTCATGGGGCCGTTTTTCAGCGGCCTGCTAAACAACCCTTTCCGCCGCGCCGATAACCCGGGAAACCGTCGCCGTGGTTGCCGCCCCGGGAGCGCAGCTTGATCCGCATGGTCACCCGTTACGTCAGCCCCTTCCCCCTGGGGGGGCTGGCCATCCTGCTTGCCGCCGGATTCCTGGCGGCGGCGGCAGGGCGGCTGGCCCTGGACGGCTATTTCGCCGGCGAGGCGGAGCGGGCCCTGCGCGGGCGGGCGGAACTGGTGGCCCGCGAGTTCTGGGCCCGCCACCGGGACCTGCTGATCCGACTGCCGGGGGGGGGCGATGCCGCGCGCCTGAGCCGCCTGCGCCGGGAAACCTCCGCCACCGCCCGCCGTGCCGGCATCATCGACTTCACCGTGCGTGATCTGGCGGGCCTGGTGTTGTTCTCGTCGCTGCCTCCCGCCGCCCGCCTGCCGGGGACCGATGCCGAGGCCCTGGAGCGGGCGCGCCGCGGCGAATCCGTGGTGGTGGCCGGGGGCGAGGCGCCGGTTTCCGTCTACCTGCCCCTGCGCCGGGCCGACGGTGTCACCGAGGCGGTGGCGCAGGTGCGCCTGCGGCCTGCTCCGGCGCCGCCGGCGCAGGCGGACCTGCAACGCCGCCTGTCGTGGATTCTCGCCGCCGCCCTGGGCGCGGCCTTCCTGGCCCTGCTGGTGCTGACCCGGCGGCTGGTGCCGGCGGCGATGGGGCTGCCCTGCCGGGGCCGGCGCCTGGGGTTCGATCCCCTGACCGAGGTGCTGAGCCGGGGCGCGTTTCTCGCCGGCATGGGTCGCGAACTGATCCGGCTCAACCAGGCGGGGGACACGGCGGCGCTGCTGCTGGCCGACGTGGCGGGGTTCCGCGGCATCAACGATGCCCTGGGGCACCGGGTGGGCGATGCCATTCTCCGCGAGGTGGCCCGGCGCCTGCGCCAGGTGGTGCGGGGGGACGACCTGGTGGGCCGCATGGGCGGGGACGAGTTCACGGTGTTCCTGGTGCCCATCCGGGATCCCGGGGAACTGGAGGTGCTGGCCCGGCGCATCGACGAAGTCATGCAGGTGCCGGTGACCGCCGGCGGCCACCGGCTGGCGGTCCGGTTGAGCATGGGGGCCGCGCTTTACCCCCGCCACGGAGAGGACATCGACACCCTGCTGCACGCGGCCGATTCGGCCATGCACGCCGCGCGGGAAGAAGGGGGCGGCTACCGGCTCTACAGCGGGGAACAGGGGCGGTCCGCCGCGCTGGCGCCCACCCGCCGCGCGGAGCTGGAGCGGGCCCTGGCGGAGGAGGAATTCGTGCTGTTCTTCCAGCCCAAGGTGGACGCCTTCACCGCCGAGGTGGTGGGGGCCGAGGCGCTGCTGCGCTGGCAGCACCCGGAGCGCGGCCTGGTGTCGCCGGCCGAGTTCGTGCCGGTGCTGGAGGAGACCGGGCTCATCGTGCCGGTGGGCGAGTGGGTGCTGCGCGAGGCCTGCCGGCTCAGCCGTGGCTGGATGGACGAGGGCCTGGAGGTCGTGCCGGTGGCGGTCAACGTGGCCAGCCGGCAGTTTCGCACCCCGGGCTTCGTGGACACGGTGCGGCGGGTGCTGGAAGACACCGGCCTGCCGGCCCGCTACCTGGAAGTGGAGATGACCGAGAGCTGCCTGATGGAAGACGTGGACAGCAACGTCACCACCCTGGAGGTGCTCTCGGACATGGGGCTGTCCATCGCCATCGACGACTTCGGCACCGGCTACTCCAGTCTCAGCTACCTGCAGCGGTTCCCCATCGACACCATCAAGATCGACCGTTCCTTCGTCACCAACGTCCACGATCGCACCGACAACGACAACGCCGCCATCGTCACCGCCATCATGGCCCTGTCCCACAGCCTGCGCCTGAAGGTGGTGGCCGAGGGCGTGGAGACTCCGCAGGAACTGTCCTTCCTCTACGGCATGGGATGCCGCATCATCCAGGGGTTCCTGTTCAGCCGCCCCCTGGGCCAGTACGAGTTCGCCGAGCTGCTGCGCGACGCCGCCCGCCTCCAGAACACCCTGGAGCAGGTCCGCGCCAGCCTGGGCGCGCGCTGAGGCCGCCGCCGTGGACCCGCGGGATCCCCCGGTCGCCCGCCGCGACCAGCGCCGTTTCCCGCGTCTGCGCCTGACCCTCCAGGTGGCGGTCACCCATCCTTCCCTGGGCTGCCGCGTCCTGCCCACCCGGGACATCTCCGACGGCGGCATTTTCCTCGCCTGCGATGCCATGAACTTCCCGCCGGTGGGCGCGGTGGTCCAGGTCCGGGTGCAGGGCATGGCCGAGGCCGCGCCGGTGCGGCGCATGGCCGTGGTGCGGTTCGACAAGGAGGGTGTGGGCCTGCGTTTCCTCGACGGCGGGGACGGCGGCGGACCGTGATGCACGGGTCCCGCGCCGCAGGCGGCTTTCCTTCCGTCCCGTGACCCGGCCGCCCCGTCCCGTGCGCCATGCTACGTATCAGACTATATAGGAACTACATAGGAACTACATAGGAACTACGTAGCATCCTACATAGGATGCTACGTCACCTGGTGCAGGGCCCGGATCCGCGGCCGCCGGAGGGCGGAGGACCAAAGCAGAACATCGGCCGCCGGCGGAGGCCCGGGGACTGAATTTCCTGATTCGTGACGCGTGTCACATTTTGATGGCCCGGTATAGGGGTTTCCCCCAGGCGACTTAGGGATCTCCCC
>JALSIK010000026.1 GCA_026990045.1 Chromatiales bacterium
GGGCCGTAGCCGCCGATGACGGGATGCATGAGCCCGATGGCCTCGGCGGGGTCCTTGTCGCGGTAGTAGTGGATGCCCTGGATGAGGGAGCTGGCACAGTTGCCCACGCCCACGATAGCCGTCTTGATCTTGCTCATCTTCAATGGAAAACCTCGCTCGGTTGCCGGGGGAAATTCCCCACAAATTGAAGTGAAACAAAAACTAAGATGACTAACTTCTTGATTTTACAGAGTTGTCTGTGACAGCCGCAAGCCCGGTGGCAACAGACGGGAGTGCAAGATGGTGCCTGGAAACAGGATTTCAAGGCGGCTCGAACCCGCCGGCGCCGCCGGGCATAATGGCCGCGTTGCGGCCTGCGGCGGGAGGAAGGCATGGCATCGTTTCATCACCGGCTCGACGTGGAGACCGGCTCGGGCTTTTCCGTTCACGACATCACCGGGGAGGTCCGGGCCCTGGTGCGCGAATCCGGCATCGCCGAGGGCCTGGTGGTGGTGAGCACCCTGCACACCACCTGTGCCGTCGCCGTCAACGAGAACGAGGCCCGCCTGCTCGACGACATCCCCGACTGCTTCCTGCGCCTGGTGCCGCCGGACGCCCCCTACCGCCACAACGACATCCACCTGCGCGACTGCCCGCCGGACGAGCCGGAGAACGCCCATGCCCACCTCATCGCCATGATGCTGGGCCACGCGCAGACCCTGCCGGTGCACGAGGGCCGGCCCCACCTGGGCCGGTGGCAGTCGGTGCTCCTGGTGGAGCTGGACGGCCCGCGCCGGCGCCAGGTGGCGGTGCAGGTGATGGGGGACCCGTGAGGCCCCGCCTCAGGGGCTGGTCTGGACCGTGAGCTTCACCAGGTTGAGGGTGTAGGGATAGGCGGCGCTGCCGGCGGCGGTGAACCAGACCGTGTTGCCGCCCGTCCCCTTGGGCACCAGCGCGCCGATGAAGGGCCCGGGAAAGGTGCCCACCCGCTGCCACGGCCCCCACGGGTTGTCGGCGGCGAACAGCGCGCCGTAGGGGCCGCCGCTGTCGGCGTCGGCGAAGCCGGTGAAGAACAGGTACTTGCCCAGCCCCGGATGGTACATGGCCGAGGCCTGGGCCGAGCTGTACAGGCCCGCCACGGGCCGGGCGTCGCTCTGCCGGCACGACCACACCCCGTTGTAACAGGGATCACCGCCGGGGCCTGGCGTGCCCTGGTAGTACTCCCACGCAGCATAGTCGGTGACCTTGTCCCGGGGCACCCGCGCCAGGTAGATGTCCATGAGCGTGCCCACGTCGTTGTACAGCTCGTGGTCCATGCCGAAGGCATAGACATGGCCGTCGCTGTTGCCGGCGTAGCCCTGGCCCATCTGGACGAACACCAGGACGCGGAAGTGGCTGCCGTTGGTGTCGGTCCAGGGCGAGGTCCCGGTGGCCGTGGCCCAGTTGGCACCGCCGTCGTCACTGTAGGCGAGAAAGCCCGTGCTCACCGTGCCCGGGCCGTAGTGGACCGCGGCGATGAGACGCCCGCCCACATCGAGCAGGCTCGAGGTCTTGTACTTCTTGCTTGCGGTGTCCGCGAAGTCCACCGGCCAGTAGCGCTTGACCACGCACTGGTCGGCCCCGGCGCAGTCCTGCAGCGCCGGCGGCGTGCCGTCCATGACCACGATGCCGTTGAAGGTGAACCGGCACAGGGCGTAGCAGGCGCTGCAATCGTTGTGGTTGCAGAAATCGCCGTAGAACCCGGCCCCCGCGGGCTGGGTGACCCCCGGGATCCACTCGCCCATGGGGCACCCGGTCGTGGTGGCGCTGCCGCCGATGTTGCCGTCGCTCCAGTCGGCGGTGACCCCGGGGACGGGGTTGGGATCACCCGCGCCCAGGGTCAGGCTGGGCACGCAGTTCTTCATCCCGGTGCCATCGCCGAAGGCCAGGTAGAGCTTGCCGTCCGCGCCCCAGGTGGACGGCCACAGGTCGCCCATGTAGTGGAGTTCGGTGGCCGTGGTGTCCACGGTGATGCCGGTGAGCTTCGGTCCCGGTGCCGGGCCGCCGCCACCACCCCCGCTGCAGCCGGCGCCCGCCACCGCGAGCGCCAGCACCAGTGCCGTCCGCCTGCCTGCCGCCATCGCCGGGCCCTCCCGTCCCGCCATCCGTACCCGGGTTATCGGAAATTCCCGGGGTTCTTTGAGCCGGGCGGCGCCCCGGCCGCTACCGCTCCCGGCCGCCGCCCGTCGCCAACCAGTCGCCGGAGGCGGCGACCTCGGCCAGCCGCGCGCGGAACCAGGCCATGGCCTGCCCGCGGTTGTGGCTGGCCCAGGCGTAGTGGAGGGTATGCCGCCCGCCGCCGGTGTCCTCCACCCTTTTCTCCACCAGCCGGCCCCGGGCCAGGTCCTGTTCCACCAGGTGGCGCGGCAGGTAGCCCACGCCCAGTCCCAGGCACTGGGCCAGCCGCTTGACCTCCAGGTCGGGCACGGTGAACACCCGCTGCCCGGGCAGCACGCCCACGGTACGCGGCGGCAGGCCGCGCGAGGTATCGGCGGCGGCCACCACCCGGTGGCGCCGGATGTCGGCGCTGGAGAGGGGTTCCGGGGCCGAGGCCAGGGGATGGTCCGGGGCGACGGCGAACACGAACTCTACCTCCCCCAGGGGCGCCGCGGTGTAGCCGCCCCCCGGCGGTCCCTCGCCCGGGGCGCCGATGACCAGGTCCGCGCGGCCGGAGACCAGGGCGTCCCAGGTGCCGCCCAGCACCTCCACCGACAGGCGGAGCCGGGTCTCCGGGGCCACCTCGTAGAAATCCGCGCACAGCTCCAGCACCCGCGGCCAGGGCACGAGGTCCCCCACCGCGATGCGCAGCTCGGCCTCCCAGCCGGTGGCGATGCGCCGCACGTGGCGGGCGATGCCGTCGGCCAGGTGCAGCAGCTCGCGGCCCTCTGCCAGCAGGGCCTCGCCGGCAGGGGTCAGCCGGGCCCGGTGGCCGCGGCGGTCGAACAGGGACACGCCCAGGCTCTGTTCCAGCCTCTGGACGGCATAGGTCACCGAGGACGGCGCCCGGTGCAGGGCCTCGGCGGCGGCGGCAAAGCTGCCGCGGCGGGCGATGGCGTCCAGCACCAGGAGCGAGTCGAGACTGATCTCCGGCCTCATGTTCGAAATTCCAGAACGATTTGTTTCAATATTTCCGCTGGAAACAGCGCTGTTACGGGCCTAGTATCCGCCCAGTCGTTCGAAATTTCCAATCACCGGCATCCAAACACCAGGGGCAGACTCGGAAAATGAAGCCGCCACCGCTGGCAAACGGCACCCACGGCTACGGGCTGGTGAGCATCCTCCTCCACTGGGTGATGGCCGCCCTCCTGCTGGGCCTGTTCGCCCTGGGCCTGTACATGGTGGGACTGGACTACACCCATCCCTGGTCCCGCACCGCGCCCGACATCCATCGCGGGCTGGGCGTGCTCACCTTCCTGCTGCTGGGAGTGCGCTGGGGGTGGCGGCTGGCCAATCCGCTGCCCGCCGTGGAGGGGCGGCCGTGGGAACGGCGGGTGGCCCCGTGGGTCCACCGCCTGTTCTACCTGCTGGTGGCGGCGGTGGCCGTCAGCGGCTGGCTCATCAGCACCGCCGACGGACGATCCGTCTCCGTGTTCGGCTGGTTCGAGTTGCCGGCGGTCTTTCATGGATACGAGAACCAGGAAGACACCGCCGGCCGGGTCCACCGGTGGCTGGCCTGGGCGCTCGTGGCCCTGGCCGGCCTCCACACCGCCGCGGCACTGAAACACCATTTCATCGACCGCGACGCCACCCTGCGCCGCATGCTGGTGCCGGGCGGGGCCGCGGCCTCCCCTTCCACCACGACCAGAGGAGACTAGACCGCCATGTTGAGACAGCTCGCACTGGCGCTGGCACTGGGCCTGGGGACCGCGGGCACCCAGGCCGCCGAGCGCTACGTCATCGACACCGAGGGCATGCATGCCTTCATCACCTTCCGCGTCCAGCACCTGGGCTTCAGCTGGCTGGAGGGCCGCTTCAACCGCTTCGCGGGCGAATTCACCTGGGACGAGGCCAACCCGGCCAACAACCGGGTGGAGGTGGAGATCGACGTGGCCAGCCTCGACAGCAACCACGCCGAGCGCGACAAGCACCTGCGCAGCGCGCGGTTCTTCGACGTGAAAAAATATCCCAGGGCCACCTTCACCAGCACGGCGTGGGTGGACCACGGCGACGGCACCGCGACGCTCAAGGGCAGGTTCACCCTGCGCGGCATCACCCGGGACATCGCCATCGCGGTCAAAAAGATGGGCGCCGGCAAGGACCCGTGGGGCGGCTACCGGCGCGGCTTCGAGGGCACCACCACGCTGAAGCTGTCCGATTACAAGATGAAGGAAGGCCACCTCCTGGGCAAGGTGGCCGAGAACGTGCGCATCTGGATCTCGCTGGAGGGCATCCGCCAGTGATCAACCCCGGTCCCTGCCGGGACCTGCCATGAGAGGAGAGCAGCCATGAGTGAACCCGAAATCGCCGCCACCGAACCCGCCGTCCTGACCCTGGAGCCCGGCACCTACTACTGGTGCGCGTGCGGCCGCTCCAAGGACCAGCCCTTCTGCGACGGGTCCCACCAGGGCACCGGCATGGAACCCGTGACCTTCGAGATCACGGAGACCAGGCAGGTGGCCCTGTGCCAGTGCAAGCGCACCGCCAACCCGCCGTTCTGCGACGGCAGCCACAAGGCCCTGTGACGCGGCGGGCGGAGGGCGGGCGCCCTCCGCCCCCGGCTCACGCCCCGCAGCGCCCCGGGGCCTGCACCAGTCCCCAGCCGAAGACGGGGTCCCGGCCCGGGGGCCCCAGGTCGCGGGCGCCCGCGCGCAGCCGCGCCAGGCCCATGCGGGCCAGGGCCGCGGCCACGAAGGGGGCGGCATAGGAGGTCCCGGAGGCGTAACGGAACCCGCGCCCGGGCCCGGGCACCCACAGGTCCACGCCCGGGGCGGCGAAATCCACGTGGGGGCCGCGGGTGGCGCGGGGCCAGGGGCGCAGGCGCGCATCCACCGCGGTCACCGCCACCACCCCCGGCTGGGCCGCGGGAAAGACGGGCGGCCCGCCGGGCCCGCCGTTGCCCGCCGCCGCCACCACCGCCACGCGCCCCTCCAGCACCCGATCCAGGGCCGCCTCCAGCACGCCGTTGCGGGGCCCGCCGAGGCTGAGATTGATGACCCGCACGCGGCCCTGCACCAGCCAGTCGAGGGCGTACACCACCCATTCGGCGGTGGTGTCCACTTCCTCCCCGCGCCGGCGGAAGACCGCGGCGATGCGCAGCACCGCCCCCGGCAACAGCCCCCGCAGGCCCGGCCCGCGCCCCGCCAGCACTCCCGCCACCGCGGTGCCGTGGGCCGGGGACGCCGCGGGCACCCCGGCGGGGAGGAAAGACCGGATCTCCAGGCGCGCCCCGGACAGCGCGGGGTGGCCGCGGTCCACGGCGGAATCCACCAGGCCCAGGCGCAGGCCCCGCCCGCAGGAGGGCGGGGTCGCCGGCCAGCGCACCAGCGGCGGGCCCCACGCCCTGGCTCCGTCCCCGCCGCCGCCCATGAGGGTGTAGCGGTGGTTGGCCTCCACCTGCCGACGCCGGGCCTCGGGCAGCCGCGCGCGCAGCGCGGCCATGGCCCGCTCCACGCTCATGCCCCGGGGCACGGCGAAGGTGCTCACCACCATCCCCAGCGCACCCAGGGTGCGCCGCCGGCGCAGGCGCAGGCCCAGCGCCCGGGCCTCACGCGCCAGCGCCCGGGCCGCCTCGCGGCCGGGCGAGGCCACCAGCACCTCGCCGGGTTCCCGGTCACCGCCGGCGGCCCCGCCCCCGGCCGGGGCCCCGGGGCGCGGCGGGGGCGGCGCGTCCAGGAGGCTGCCGGTGGCGGCGGGGGACGGTGCCACCGGCGCGGGCGGGGCCGGCGGGGCGGTGCGCGCGCCGGCGCCCGGGGCGGGAAGCCCGCAGCCCAGCTCCCGCTCCAGGCGGTCGTTGTCGCCCACGCTGTCCAGGCCGCGGGCGGAGAACTCCAGGCGGGCCGTGACGCGGACAAGGCCGGGGGCCAGGCGCAGGCCGGTGGCGGCCCGCACGCGGCCGCCGGGACGGCCCAGGTGCCGGCCGGGATCCAGGCGCGCCAGGGGCAGCGTGAGCGCCGGCCGGCCGGCGGCCGCCACGCGCAGGGTCACCGCGCCCGGCGCCGCGGCGCCGCCCCAGGCCCCGCCGGGCAGGCGCCCGCGGCCGCGGTTTTCCAGCACCACCGCCACCGTGCAGCCCTCCTCCAGGACCAGGTCTGCCACCGCCAGGTCGGGCAGCGGCCGGCCCGCCGCGATCCCGCCCGGGGCCCGTGCGTCCGCCGCCGGACG
>JALSIK010000027.1 GCA_026990045.1 Chromatiales bacterium
TTCTCCCGGCATCCAGTCCCCGGCTGCTGGGGGCGGCCGCTTGTCCCTGACCTCCAGTTCTCCAGCCGCTGGCCGCCGATCCTCTCCAGCCCGGGCCTCCGGCCGGTGGCGACCGGCCGCCGGTCTCCCGGCAGGCCGCCCCTCGCCCCCAGACTCCATATATATCAACAAGTTACCACATTTACTTGATATTATTTCTCAGAACGTCTATATAACTACATAAACGACAAGGGGGAATCGAGATGAACAACGACCTGCCCCTGTACGAAGTGCAGGAACTGACGCTGGAAGATCTGAAGCGACTCATGCAGAGCGAGCAGCCGCAGGAGGACGTGCGGCAGGGCATGGACACGGAAACGGCCGACTGGCCCTCGCGCCTGACGGCATAAGCCCCCGAGCGGTTTCTCTCCCCACCTCCCTTGGAAACACCCCCGTGCCGCGGCGCGTCCCGGCACGGTTTTTTTTTGCCCGCGGCAGGCCGCCTCAGCGCTGGCTCCGGCGCATGGCGCTGATCACCTGGTCCTCGAGCTGGATGCGGTCGGCCAGGACCTCGCCCAGGGCGGAGAGGTCGTCGTCCAGGCGCGAGAGGTCCTCGCAGTGGTCCTCGCAGTCGTAGCGGTCGTTGAAGTCGAGGATGACCTCGGTGGTCTCGGCGATGCGGGGGTAGAGCCGCTCGGCCACCTCCAGCACCGCCCGGCGCCGCTCCTTGCCCTCCTCGAAGAAGCGGTAGAGCTGGAAATGGGCGCTGGCGGTGTAGTCCACCAGGGCCTCGCAGAACTCCTGCAGCGCGGTCTGGACTTCCTCGGTGGGCGGCACGAAGGGCCGCATGGCGGCCAGCTGGTTGAGCAGGCTCAGGGTTTCGGTGCGCGACTCCACCAGCGTGTGCAACTGCCCCAGCGATTCCGCCCGGCGCTCCTCCATACCCTCGGTCTGAACCCCCATCTTTGGTCTCCTTGTCGTCGGGGCCGGGGCCGTCCCCCGGGTGATGCACGGAAAAAACACCGATTCCGCTCAGGCATTTATGCCTGAAAGGCCGGGCCGGTTCAAGCCTTGCGCCGCAGGGCGACGAAGCGCCGGCGGGCATCGTGCACCAGCACGAACTGGCCGCGCACCCCGTCGCGGGTGAGATAGGGCTGCAGGGCGCGGGCGGGGAACCGCACCCAACGCCCCCGGGCGTCGCGCGCCTGGACGAAGCGGGCGCTGCCGTCGTAGAAGCGCTTGCACTGCTCCGCCGACAGGGCAAGACTGAGATGGATTTCGTGCTCCATGGGACCTGACGTGAACCGGCCGCGCCTCTCCCCCTCTCTATCGGCACCCCCGCCGCCGCCATGAAGGATGCCGCCCTACTGGCGCTGGACCAGGGCGGCCATGGCAGCCGGGCCCTGCTGTTCGACGGCGCCGGCCGCCTGCTGCACACCGCCCGGCGGCCGGTGGCTGAAACCCGCCCGGCGCCGGAGCGGGTGGAGCAGGACCCGCTGGAGCTGGCCGCCACGCTGCGGGAATGCGCGGAGGAGGCCGCCGCCGCCGCGCGCCGTCTCGGGCTCGCCGTCACCGCCGCGGCCCTGGCCACCCAGCGCTCCAGCCTGTGCTGCTGGGACCGCGCGACCGCCGAACCCCTGTCCCCGGTGCTGAGCTGGCAGGACCGGCGCAACGCGGACTTCATGGCGGAGCAGGCGCGGGAGGCGCAGGAGATCCGCCGCCGCACCGGCCTGCCGCCCTCGCCCCACTACGGGGCCGCCAAGCTGCGCTGGTGCCTGGATCACCTGCCGGCGGTGGCTGCGGCCCGGCGGGCCGGGCGGCTGTGTGCCGGCCCCCTGGCCGCCTGGCTGCTGGCCGCGCTGCTGGAGGAGCGTCCCTGTGCTGCGGACGCGGTCAACGCCTCGCGTACCCTGCTGTGGAACCTGCACACGGGCGACTGGGACCCTGGCTGCTGGAGCGCTTCGGCATCCCGCGGGACATCCTGCCCCGGGCCGCCGACGACTGCGGCCCCTTCGGCCACCTGGCCCTGGACGGGGAGCGGGTGCCGCTGGCCCTGTGCACCGGCGACCAGGCCGCGGCCCTGTTCGCCTGGGGCCCGCCGCCGGGCGACGAGGTGGAGGTCAACGCGGGCACCGGCGCCTTCGCCAGCCTGGCCCTGGCCGCACCGCGGGCGGAGCGGCACGGCCTGCTGCTGTCCGTCATTCACCGCTGCCGGGACGAGGTCCGCCATGCCCTGGAGGGCACGGTCAACGGTGCCGCCAGCGCCCTGGACCGGGTGATGGCGGACGAGGGGCTGGATCCCGGCACGGCCTGGGCGCGGCTGGACCGCTGGCTGGACGAGGAAACCACACCGCCCCTGTTCTTGAACGGCGTGGGCGGGCTGGGCGCCCCCTTCTGGCGGCCCGGATTTCCCTCCCGCTTCATCGGCGGCGGGAATGCCCCCGCCCGGCTGGTGGCGGTGGTGGAGAGCATCGTGTTCCTGCTGGGCGAGATCCTGGAGCGCATGCCGCTGGCGGAACACGGCGTGCGCCGCATCCGCATCAGCGGCGGCCTGGCCGCCCTCGACGGCCTGTGCCGGCGCCTGGCGGCGGTGAGCGGGCTGCCGGTGGCCCGCGCCCGGCAGTGCGAGGCCACCGCCCAGGGCGCCGCCCGGCTCGCGGCGGCGGTCGCCGGCGGCGATGGGGGGTGGCCGGAATTCCATCCAGAGCGAGTGTTTACTCCGGAGCCAGACCCCGGCCTGGAAAGACGGCGGGAGGCCTGGCGCGAGGCCCTGCACCGGGCCCTGGAGCGGTGAAAACGGTGCCCGGGGCCCCGTCACGGGCCGCCGTCACCCGCCGGCGGCAGGCGCAGGGTGGCGGTGTCGGCCACCGGCCGGGGCGGCGGCAGCCACCGCCGCAGGCGGGCCAGGGCCCGGGCCGCGGTGGCGCGGTAGGTGGTGAGCTTGCCGCCGTAGAGCCCCAGCACCCGCGGCACCCGCGGGTGCTGGTAAAAAAGCGTCTCGCGGCTGCGGTGAAAAATGTCGCGCCCGCTGGCGGGCAACACCCGCAGGCCGGCGAAGGCCGACAGCCGCCGCCCGTCCGCGGACGGGAAGTGGGCATCGTGGACCGCCTGCAGGTAGTCCAGCTCCCGGGCCAGCGGCTCCACGTTCTCGGGATCGCCGTGAAAGGGCGTCTCGGTGGTGCCCACCAGGGTGCAGCCCTGCCAGGGCATGACGAACACCGCGCGCCCGTCCGCGGCCTCCACGTAGTACACCGCCGCCGGCGCCGGCCGGTCCAGCACCAGGTGCGCCCCCTGCACCAGCTCCACCGCCGGCCCCGGCACCCGGGGTGCGATGCGGGCCTGGACCGCGTTGGCCCAGGGCCCGGCGGCGTTGACCAGGGCCCGGCAGCGGAGCCGGCCGCTGCCGGCGGCCCCGGCGAAGTCCGCGGTCACCGCCCGGGCATCGGCCCGGGCCGCCACCAGCTCCGCCGGGCACAGCAGGCGCGCGCCGAGGGACTCGGCCGAGGCCAGCACCGCGCGGGTGAGCGCGGCGTCGTCGGTCCGGGCGTCGTGGTAGCGGAACACCGCGCGCAGGCCCTCGCGCCGCAGGCCGTCCAGCCGGTCCCAGTGCGCGCGGGGCACGGCGGCAAACAGGTTCTCGCGCCGCAGCCCGCCCAGCAGGGCATAGAGCGACAACCCCGCCCGCACCTGCCAGGGCCGGCGCCGGCTGCGGGCATAGAGGGGGATGTGGAACGGCACCAGCCGCACCAGGTGCGGCGCAATGGCCAGCAGGATGCGCCGCTCCCGCAGCGACTCGCGCACCAGCCGGAACCGGCCGCTCTCCAGGTAGCGCAGGCCGCCGTGCACCAGCTTGGAGGAGCGGCTGGAGGTGCCCGCCGCCGGGGCCCGCGCCTCCAGCACCGTGACCGAGTACCCCGCCGCGGCCGCGGCCTGGGCCACGCCGGCGCCGTGGATCCCGGCGCCCACCACGACGAGATCGCAATCCAGGCTCATCCCGGCGCCGGCACCGGTGCAGGCGGCAGGACCGGCCCGCGCCCGGGCCACAGGGCACCGGCCAGTCCGCCCCAGTCGTCGGTCTCCACCAGTGCCGCCCCGCGCCGGGCCGCCCACCGGGCGAGCGCCGGGTCGCTGGTCTCGAACACCCCGATGCGCCCGTACTCCCAGCGCGCCCGCCGCCAGCGCGGCAGGCTGCGGATGCCGCAGAACAGGTACTGGGGGCGCAGGGCGGTGATGCGCCGCGCCCGCCGCTGGCGCCAGTGGTCCACCACCGCCCCGATCTCCAGCCAGCCCCGCTCGCGCACCGCCAGCAGCACGCCGGGGTCGTAGGAGATCACCACGCAGCGGCCGCGCAGGGGCTCCAGCAGCGGCAGCACCTTGCGCGCCACCGCGTCGGCGCCGAAGCGTTCCACGCTGATGCGCTTGATCTCGACGAAGGCCGTGACCTCCGCGTGCCGCTGCAACAGGTCCGCCAGTTCCGCCAGCCGGGCGATGGGGGTACGGGCGAAGCGATAACCGAAGCGCTCGAACTCGAAGGCCGCGAAGCGGCGCAGGGCGGTCCAGTCGTACTGGTGCACCGCGCCCGGCCGGGCGCTGACCCGGGCCAGGGTGCGGTCGTGGTAGAGCACCGGCACGCCGTCGGCGGTGAGCTGCACGTCGGTCTCGATGAAGCGGGCCCCGGCGGCGATGACCGCCTCGTAGCCCACGAGGGTGTTCTCGGGATAGCGGGCGGGCCAGCCCCGGTGGGCCACCAGTTGGGGTTGCATGGAAACGCGCCGGTACCAGCAGAAACCAGCGCCTACCTTAGCGGGATTCCGCCGCGCGCGCCACGCAGCGGGCTCACAGCAGGTCGAGCTGGTGCGGCCGGCGCAGGCGGTCGGTGGCCAGCGGCGGCGGTGCGGTCGCCAGCCCCAGGCGGCGGCAGGCCAGGTCGAAGCGCCTTTGCAGCAGGTGCGCGTACTCGCCCGCCCCACGCATGCGCCGCCCGAAGCGGGCGTCGTACAGCCGGCCGCCGTGGGCCTCGCGCACCCGCGCCAGCACGCGCTCCGCGCGGCCCGGGAAGTGCGCGCGGAGCCAGTCCTCGAACAGGGGCCCGGTCTCTCCCGGCAGGCGCAGCAGGACCCAGCCGGCGAACCCCGCGCCGTGCTCCGCCGCGGCCTCCAGGATCCGCTCCAGCTCGCCGTCGGTGAGCACCGGGACGAGGGGCGCCACCAGCACCCCGGCGGGGACGCCGGCCGCGGCCAGCGCCGCCAGGGCCTGCAGCCGGCGCCGGGGCGCGGCGGCGCGCGGCTCCAGCCGCCGCGCCAGGGCCGGGTCCAGGGTGGTCACGGACAGGTGCACGTGCACCAGGCGCTGCGCCGCCAGCGCCTGCAGCAGGTCCAGGTCCCGCTCCACCAGCGCGGACTTGGTCACCACGCTCACCGGGTGGCGCAGCGCCAGCAGCTTCTCCAGCACCGCCCGGGTGAGGCGGCAGCGCCGCTCCACCGGCTGGTACGCATCGGTGAAGGTGCCCAGGGCCAGCGGCCGGCACTGGTAGCCGGGCGCCGTGATCTCCCGCTCCAGCAGGGCGGGGAGATCCGGCCGCGCGACGATGTGGGTCTCGAACTCCAGCCCGGGCGAGAACCCCAGCCAGGCGTGACCGGGGCGGGCGTAACAGTAGATGCACCCGTGCTCGCAACCGCGGTAGGGGTTCAGCGAGCGGTCGAAGGGCACGTCCGGGGACTCGTTGCGGCTGATGGCCGAGCGCGCCGCCTCCGTGTACAGCCGGGTGGGGGGCGGCGGCTCCGCCTCCCGCGGCCAGCCGTCGTCCACCGCCTCGCGCACCAGCTCGTGGAAGCGGCACGGCGGGTCGGCCCCGGTGCCCCGCCCGCGCGGCGGCTCGCGGCTCACGGCGAACCCGCCACCAGCGGCCCCAGCCGCCGGCGCAGCCGCTCCAGCTCGGCGTCGATGGCCGGCAGCACCCGGCCGCGCACCCGTGCCACTTCCCCTGCCACCCGGCGCTGGAACAGGGCGCGGGAGATGCGCGCGCGGGTGAGATCCTCCACCAGCAGGCCGATGCGCGCGTGGAAGCGGCGCGTGCCCGTGAGCACCCGGGCCGGGACCTGGAAGGTCTGCGCCGACTCCCGCATGGTGTCCCAGACGAAGGTCTGCAACCGTCCCGCCGTGGCCAGCCGGCCCAGGTCACCGCGGCGGGCCGCCTCGCGCGCGGTGGCGGTGATGGCCCCGGCGTTGTCCTCCAGCTCCTCGCGCAGCGCGACCAACAGGTAGTACAGCGCCCGGTCCTCGCGCAGCACCTCGAACTGGAGGGCC
>JALSIK010000028.1 GCA_026990045.1 Chromatiales bacterium
CAGCACCATGCCCACCAGCACCAGGATGCCGATGGAGGCAAGGGTGGCGTCCACCTCCTCCAGCAGGCCCTGGCTCAGGACCTGGTTGCGGCTGCGCTGGGCCTCCACCAGGCCGTTGAGCCGGCCCTTGATGTCCTGCACCAGGGGGCCCAGCTCGGTGCGGATGAGCCAGGCGTCGGTCCGCCACTTGTCGCTGCCGTGCACTTCCAGCATGCGGTCCTGGTGCCTGGTGTACTTGGCGAACGCGGCGGTGATGGCACCGATGGCCTCTTCCTGCTCGAAGGTGAGCAGATCACCGAAGCGGCGCACCTTGTCCAGTTGATCCAGGAACCCCTGGCGGTAGGTGAGCAGGTTCTGCTTGCTGGCGTCGGCGCGGAAGGCCATGTAGGCCCGGTTCTCGTTGAGCACGTTCATCCACATCTGCCGCAGCTGGGCGATCTCGTAGAACAGCCGCTTGCGCTCGTCGCTGGCATCCTCCTCCACCTCGGAGTCCATCATCTGGCTGAGGTTCTGCTGTACCTCCCGCGCCAGGGGATTCATCTCCACGGCGGTGGTGCCGATGCCGGGGAAATTCTCGTTGAAGTCCTCGGCCAGCTTCACCATGCGGTCGCGGTAACCCTTGAAGCGGGCAATGGCCGTGGCGATGGCCTCCACCGCCTCCCCCGTGGCGGCATCCGCCTGCACCACGGGCTGGCCGCGCAGCTTGGCCAGCTGTTCGTCGATCTGGGCCAGCGCCGCCTCGTAATCGCGGCGGTGGCTGTCCTCGTGGCTCAGGAGATAAAAGCCCAGGGAGGCCGCCGCCTGGTCCAGGGCATCGGACAGCTCCAGCGAACTCACCACCATGGGCAGCGAGTCCTGGACCACCGATTCGACGCCCTGCCGGGCGCTGGTGAGGCTGCGCAGGGCGGTCACCGCCACCAGCGCCAGGATGACCAGGACCACCCCGAACCCCAGTGCCAGCTTGTGGCTGATGCGCAGGCGGGAAAACAAGTGGAAAATTCTCATGTCACCGAGTTTCATGTGGATTACCGCAGCTCCTTCCCCCTGAGGCCCGGGCCCGAGGCGCCGGGCAGATTCAGCTACGAGCATTATCGGTCCCAGACCCAGTGGGCTTTAGGGTAAAGAAAAGGGGGCGGAAAACAGACTCAGTCCAGGGAAATGCCCAGGCGGCGCGCCACTTCCTCGTAGGCCTCCACCACCCCGCCCAGCCCCTGGCGGAAGCGGTCCTTGTCCAGCCTGGTGCGCGTCTCCGCGTCCCACAGGCGGCAACCGTCGGGAGAGAACTCGTCGCCCAGCAGCAGGCGGCCGTGGAAGCGGCCGAACTCGAGCTTGAAGTCCACCAGCAGGAGGCCGGCCTCGCCGAACAACGGGGTGAGGACCCCGTTGACGCGCAGGCTGAGATCCTTCATCTCCGCCACCTCGTCGTCCGTGGCCCAGCGGAAGGTGCGGATGTGGGACTCGTTGATCATGGGGTCATGGAGGGCGTCGTTCTTGAGGAAGAACTCGAACACCGGTGGTTCCAAGGCCAGACCTTCCTCCACCCCCAGGCGCCGGCACAGGCTGCCGGCGGCGTAGTTGCGCACCACGCACTCCACCGGCAGCATCTCCAGCCGTTTGACCAGGGCCTCCTCGTCGCCCAGCAGGCGCTCGAAATGGGTGGGAATGCCGGCCTCTGCCAGCCGCTCCATGATGAAGGCATTGAAGCGATTGTTGACCCGGCCCTTGCGGTCGAGCTGTGCCACCTTCTCGCCGTCGAAGGCCGAGGTGTCGTTGCGGAAGTGCAGAATCAGGTAATCCGGCTCATCCGTGGCGTAGACCGTCTTGGCCTTGCCGGTGTAGAGCTGTTCGCGCTTTTCCATGGGCCGGATATCCTACACCGTCAGTTGGCCGCCAGCGAGCGCCAGGCCAGCACCCGGTCCTGCTCCGCCACCGCGATCCATTCGCTGCTGCAATCGAGCGCTGCCCCCAGGGCCGCCCGGGCCAGGGCCGGGGTGTTGTTCTTTTCCGACAGGTGTGCCGCCACCACGTGGGTCAGGCACGGCCCCGCCACCGCCGCCAGCAGCTCGCCGGCCTGGGCATTGCTCAGGTGCCCGAGGCGCCCGCCCACCCGGGCCTTGAGGGTCTCCGGGTACGGGCCGACGGCGAGCATCTCCGGGTCGTGGTTGCATTCCAGCACCAGGGCCTGGCAATGGGCCAGCCGCCGGCGGATGTGGGGCGTCACGCTGCCGGTATCGGTGAGGACGCCCAGCCGGCGGTGGCCGTCGCTGAACACGAACTGGCAGGGTTCGCGCGCATCGTGGGGCACCGGGAAGGGCTGCACCTGGAGTCCGTCCACGGCGAACGGAGTGTCCACCGCGATCCATGTCACGGCCAGGTCCCCGCCCGCCAGGGCCCGGGCGGTCCCGTGGGTGGCCCAGACCCGCAGCCCGTGGCGCCGTGCCAGCGCCGCCACCCCACGCACGTGATCGCCGTGCTCGTGGGTCACCAGCACTCCGGCCAGATCGTCCGGCTCCAGTCCGAGCCGGCCCAGGCGGCGCCGGGTCTCGCGGGCGGAAAAACCGCAGTCCACCAGCACTCGCGTGGTCCCCGACTCCACCACCAGAGCATTGCCCCGGCTGCCGCTGCCCAGACACGCAAACCGCACCTGCCCTCCTTCGCCGGGCCGTCTCCCGGCCGCCCCGGATTCAGCGCAGGGCCTTGAGCAATTCCCCCAGCACGGTCCGGGCCAGATCCGGCCCCGGCGTGCCGCCATCCTCGCGTTCCAGGCGGACCTCGCTGCGCCCGGCCTCACCTTCCACCACCAGCACGAGCCGCCCGGGGTCGACTGCGGCTTCCTGCCCCAGGAGCCGGGACAGCCAGCCCCCTTTCCTGGGCCGCAACCCTTCCGGCAACACGATGAGGTAGCGCCCGGCAGAACGATCCCGGTCCACCACCTCCGCTCCCAGCCGGTCCAGCCCGATCTGCAGGAGCCGCCAGGCCCGGTCGAATCCTTCACGGAGCACGAGGCGCGGCCCCCGGGGCGAGTCTTCCAGCCGCCCGCGTCCCGGCCCTTCCGCCGCGGCGGCCTGTTCCGCCACCTGGCGGGCGGCCTGCCCGCCGGCCAGGAAGGCGGCGAATTCACGCAGCATCTCCAGTTCCAGTTCGGGGTCGGAGTCCCGGGGCAGCCAGCCCTCGACCTCGCCCTCCTCGTCACCCTCCAGCGGTCCCCGCCGCAGGCCCCGGTGGGCGATGAACAACAGGCTGCCGCCGTCGGCCGCTTCCACCCGCACCCGGTAGCGGTCCATGATCCCGGTTCCATGGAAACGCGCCATGAAACGGGCAAACCAGTTGTCGGGAACGTAGGCCTTGTTTTCCTGCCAGTCGGTCTCCAGCACGCCGAGGCCCCGGTCGGCCCGCTTGATCCGGAAACCCAGCCGCTGGAAGAAGGCCCGGGCCTGCTCCCATACCCGCTCCGGCGGGGCCTCGATGGCCAGCCAGCGCAGGGCGCCGTCCCGTTCCAGCCGCACGCCCGGCGGCAGCGGAGCGGGCACCGGCTGCCCGGTCCCGCTTCCCGCGGCACCCCGCTGGTAACCGGACCAGGTGGCACTCCCGTGGCCGGCGTCCGCCTGGCGCGGGAGACTCAGATCCGGCGGCACCTCCAGCGGTTTCTCGGCGCGCGCCCCTTCGTACACCGCCTTGCGCGCAGTCCCCGTACACCCCGCTGCGAATACCACCAGCACCGGCACCACCAGCCACAACCGGTACCCCGCGCGCCTGCCCACTTGCATCAAGCGTTCACCCCCATTCGTCACGACAACAGTCCCGCCTCCTGCAGCTGGCGGCGCAGCGGCTCGCGGTACTGCGGGGAGAGCGGGGTCAGGGGCAGGCGGATCCCTTCCGGGATCCGCCCCATTTCGTAGAGGGCCCACTTGACCGGGATGGGGTTGGACTCCACGAACAGCCCCTTGTGCAGGGGCATGAGGCGCCCGTTGATGGCCGCCGCCCGTTCCCGTTCGCCGTTGACGGCGGCGGTGCACATTTCGTGCATGAGCCGCGGGGCCACGTTGGCGGTGACCGAGATGTCGCCGCGGGCCCCGGCCAGCATCAGCTCCATGGCGGTGGCATCGTCACCGCTGTAGATGACGAAGTCCCCGGGGCACAGTTCGCGCTCGCGGTGGAACCGGTCCAGGTCGCCGGTGGCGTCCTTGAGCCCGACGATGTTGGGGATCTCCGCCAGCCGGGCCACCGTCTCCGGCTGCATGTCCACCGCCGTGCGGCCGGGGACGTTGTACAGGATCTGCGGGATGTCCACCGCCTCGGCCACCGCCCGGTGGTGCAGGTACAGCCCCTCCTGGGTGGGCTTGTTGTAGTAGGGCGTCACCAGCAGGCAGGCATCGGCCCCGGCCTCGCGGGCACAGCGGGTGAGACGGATGGCCTCGTCGGTGGCGTTGGCCCCGGTGCCGGCGATGACCGGGATGCGGCCGGCGGCGAACTCCACCACCCGGGCGATGACCCGGCAGTGCTCGGCCTCGCTCAGGGTGGCCGATTCACCGGTGGTGCCCACCGCCACGATGGCATCGGTGCCCTCGGCCACGTGGAACTCCACCAGCGCCCGCAGCGCCTCCTCGTCCACCGCGCCGTCGGCCCGCATGGGCGTCACCAGGGCCACCAGGCTGCCCTGAAACATCGAAATCCTCCCCTTCACACAAGCCGCCCATGGTACTGCCGGGCCCGGCCGGTGACAAGCCGCCCCGCCGGGTGCCGGTGGCATGCCGCCCTGGCGCCAAACCCGTATAATGGCGCCAACGGACCGCGCCCACCATGCAAGACCAGCAACAGGCCATCCGCGAAATCCGCATCAACCCCGTCGTGCCCAGCGAGTCGGTGCTGGTGGCCACCGCGCGCAGCATGCGCCCGCGCGAGGCCGAGGTCCCGGCCCCGCGGGACACGCGGCGGCACGTGGACGAATGCCCCTTCTGCACCGGCAACGAGGACAAGACCCCGCCCGAGATCGCCCGCTGGCCCGATGACGGCCCGTGGCAGGTCCGGATCGTGGAGAACCTCTACCCCGTGCTGGGCAGCGACGGCACCACCGGCGGCCTGGTGTTCGGCCTGCAGCAGGCCATCGACGGCTACGGCCGCCACGAGGTCATCATCGACCACCATCGTCACGGCATCGCCGTGCACGAGATGGAACCCGGGCACCTGGCGGCCGTGTTGCGCATGTACCGGCGGCGCATGCGGGAACTGTACGAGATGGACCCGCGCCTGCGTTACGCGCTGGTGTTCAAGAACTTCGGGCCGGCGGCGGGGGCCAGCATGGCCCACACCCATTCCCAGATCATCGCCCTGCCGGTGGTGCCGCAGAACGTGCACGACGAGGTCACCCACAGCAAGGACTACTACGACAGGCACCACCGCTGCATCTTCTGCACCCTCATCGACGAGGCCCTGACCTTCGAGGCCACCATCTACGACCGCGAGTCCGGCCGCATCGTGCGGCGCATCGGCGTGGGCCAGTACGTCATCGAGCGCGGCGAGCGTTTCATCGCCGTCAAGCCCTTTGCCAGCCGCTACGAGTGGGAGGTGCACATCCTGCCCCTGGCCCACGCCAGCGATTTCCTGGACACGGAGGATGCGGACCTCGACGACCTGGCGCGGGTGCTGCGGCGGACCATGGCCCGCCTGGACGCCGTCATCGGCGGCGCCCAGTACAATTTCTTCCTGCATTCGGCACCACGCGGCGGCGACTACGGCGACATCCGTGCCAGCTACCACTGGCACCTGGAGATCTGTCCCCGCACCAGCATTCCCACCGGCTTCGAGCTGGGCTCCGGCCTGTTCGTCAACACCATCAGCCCCGAGCAGGCCGCGGAGCGGCTGCGCCAGGTGGACCTGGACAACGACGACCGAGGATAGAACCCGACATGGCACAGGACAACGCTCAGGCCGGCAACCTGCTGGTCATCTCCGCCATCGGCAGCGATCGCCCCGGGCTGGTGGCGGAGCTGTCGGAGATCGTGCTCAACTCCGGCTGCAACATCGAGGACAGCCGCATGTCCGTGCTGGGCGGCGAGTTCGCCCTCATCCTGCTGGCCAGCGGCAAGTGGAACAGCATCGCCAAGCTGGAATCGGCCCTGCCCGCGGCGGCCCAGCGGCTGGGGCTCACCGTGACCTCGCGCCGCACCCAGCAGCGTCCCCAGGGCAGCGCGGCGGTGCCCTACTCGGTGGAGGTGGTCTCCCTCGACCATCCCGGCATCGTCAACCAGCTCGCCGGGTTTTTCTCCG
>JALSIK010000029.1 GCA_026990045.1 Chromatiales bacterium
GCGGAGCATCGCGTGCAACGGGCGCTGCATGGTGCTCTACCGCTGCGACCCGGGCACCGCCTGCCTGCTCCCCTTCGAGTTCCAGAAGACCGGGCCCGGGTACGTGGTGGAGGCGGTGGCCGAAACCCGGGTCCGCGGTTTCCGCGTGCCGCCGGACGAGGTGCGGGCGGCCATGGCCCGTTCAGAGAAGCTGACTCATTACCTCATTGCCCTGATGGCCCGCCGGCTCAGCCGCATGATCGACCGGGCTCACGATCTGACGTTCAGCGGCGTCAGGGAACGGGTGAAGGCGTTCCTGGTCGAGCGCGCCGCCGGCAGCCCCGACCGGAGCGTGCAAATCACCCATGCCCAGCTGGCGCTGGAGGTGGGCTCCACCCGCGAAGTGGTGAGTCGTGTCCTGCGCGAGCTGGAGGGCGCCCGCGAGCTGGTGCTGGGCCGGGGGACCATCCGGGTCGTGGACGTCCGCCATTGAACGCCGGCGCTACTTGACGTAACGGGCCCGCAGCGCGTCGAAGCAGGCGCGGGCACCGCCCTTCATGAAACGGTAATTGCGTGCCCCCTTGTCCTCCAGTGAAATACTGTAGTCACCTGATTGGCCCGTTGCCGACCGGAGCTGCTTCATGCGGTCCACGAAGTCCGCCTCGGCCAGCGGCACGTTCACGGCCCCCTGCATGTGGATGACCCGGTACTCGTAGGGGGAACGCACGTCCACTACGAAATAGCGGTCGAAGTCGCGGGCCAACTCGCCCATCTCGATCACCGGCACCGCCGGGTACAGGCGCCGGCCGGGGAACTCGTCTGCGGCAACGGCCAGGCTGATGGCCAGCAACGCCGCGGACCATGCGGTTCTCATGACAGCCTCCCTGGGTGAAACGGAGAGGACCCCACGGGGCCCGGAACGAACCGGGGGACACCCGTTCAGCGTGGATCGGGAGGCCGTTTTGGCGGGGTGCCGGCGGGGTCTTCCGTGCCCCGCGGGTGCGCGGTTCAGATGCCGCAGCTTCCCGTGTCCCACTGGAGGTAACGGGCGTGCAGCACCCGGTACAGGCGCACCCCCAGCAGGATGCCGGCCAGGGTCGCCAGCGCCGCGATCTTGCCCTCGCCGAGCTGGACGAAGACGATGGCGGGACAGGCCCCGCAGATGGCCCAGCCGAAGCCGAAGGTGATGCTGCCGGGGACGACGCCGGGATGATACGGCTTGGGCTCGTAGGCCATGCCGCGCAGCAGGCGCAGGGCGAAAAACACCGTCGCGGAGAAGGCCACCGCAAGGACGAAGGTGAACAGCAGCCGCAGGTCGCTGAAGATGAACATGCGGTGGACCTCGTCGTAGTCGGCGAAGCCGATGCGCTGGAGCACCGCCCCCATGGCCAGGCCCATGGCGGCGTATTTCAGGTACTGCTTCATGCCCCGCCTCCCGCCCGGTACAGCAGCTCCAGCACCAGGGACACGGCCACCGCGCTGGCGAAGAAGGCCGCCGTGGCCAGCAGGCTGGTGGGGGCGAACATGGCACAGCCGCTGAGCCCGTGGCCCGAGGTGCAGCCGCCGGCCATCTGGGTGCCCACGCCCACCATGAGGCCGCCCATGAACAGGGAGAACCACACCTGCCACGGGCTGCCCGCCGCCAGCGCGGTGTGCAGGTCGCTCAGCTCCAGCCGGGGCGAGAAGTCGCCGGCCACTACGGCCATGAGCAACGCCCCGGCGAAGATGCTGAGCAGAAACACCAGGTGGGCCGCCGGCGGGACCGCCTCGCGGGCGGCGGCGGGCGCCGGTTTCTCCGCCGCGGGCGCCTCCATGCCCAGTTGCGCCACGGCATCCTCGCCGAACTCGGCCAGGGTCTCGGCCAGGAAGGCATCCTGGGCCGCGGCGCGGTTGTCCGCCATGGCCGCGGCCTCGCGGGCGGCAGCGGCCTCGCGGCGCCAGAAGGCCACCTTGGCCCAGCTCCCGGACACGCCCAGGGGCCGGCCCACCAGGAGCCGGAATCCCACCACCACGGCGCCCAGTCCCAGGCCGCCGAGCCACCAGGGCCAGTACTCAGTCATGATGCAACGCCCTCCTCTCTGCGGACCCTGGCCTCAAGAGGCCATGCGCTCCGGGCCGTGGCGCCGGAGCAGGCCCAGCACGCGCCGGAGCACGGACTGCCGGCCCGTCTCTCCGGTTTCGGCCTTGGGGTCCGCCTGCGGGTCCGATGGCACGTCGGTGCGCGGGGCATCGGCGCCGGCGGGCGATACCGCCGCCATGCGCTCGCGGATGAGGCGGGCGCAGTCCTCGTGACCCTCCTTCATGGCGATGTCGGCCGCGGTGTCGCCCTGGGCGTTGCGGGCATGGGGATTGCAGCCGAAGTCCAGCAGGATCTCCACGATGGGCGCATTGCCCATGCGGGCGGCGAACATGAGCGGGGTGCAGCCGTCGCGGGTGACGCCGCGGGGATCCGCCAGGCGGGACTTGAGGATGGACTTGACCATGGGCACCCGGTTCTTCTGGATGGCGTTGAACAGGGCGTGGATGCCGTTCTCCTCGTTGGTCCGTTCCCACTTGAGGGTCTTGCCGTTGGGCAGCAGGGTCAGGGGCACGTTTTCCCCGCGCAGGGCCTGCTGGTAACGGGCACAGCGCTCGAAGCCGCCCTCGCAGTAGTGCTGTTTCCACAGGCTCAGGGACGGGTCGGCGGCGAAATGGACGTACAGCTCGCAATGCTTGGTATGGGTACACGACATGACAACAGCCTCTTATGTACCTGGGTGCGACGCCCGCCAAAGTGTGACGCCGTTCACGCCGCTCCCATTATGCCCCGGTGGTTTCCCGCTTTTATGTGATGGTTGTTACTGAGCAATATATCGGCATAGACTAACCGGGCTTTACATTCACCCAGGTGCGCACCAGGAAATGGGCAGGCCGTCCGGTCCTGCCCTCCGAGTGACGGGCGTGTTCCCGGGTGTTGCGATAAAAAACCATAAATAACATCATGTTACCGGCGCCCCCGGGGCCGGGCGAGACCAGCGCAGCGGGAGACACGCGCCGGATCTGGATCGAGTCCAGATCCGGCCCACCGGCGTTCCGTCGTGGAGGTGTGGTCATGCAAGGCATCGCCCGAATCCCGGATTCCAGGGACCGGACCGTCGCCCGCCTGCGGCGCCTGTTGGCCGGCTACCCCGCCCTGCTGGGGCAGGCCGACGATCCCTGCTGGGACATGCTGGCCTCGGGCCAGCTCATGAGCGCCCCCGCGGGCGCCATCCTGTTCGACGAGTCTTCCCGCTGCCGCGAGTTCATGCTCATCCTCAAGGGCCAGGTGCGGGTGTTCCGCCATTCGCGGGACGGGCGCGAGGTGACCCTGTACCGGGTCAAGCCGGGCGGACTCTGCTTCCACAGCCTCAACGCCCTGCTCCACGGTGAGCCCTATCCCGCCGTGGCCCAGGCGGAGGAAGACGTCCACGGGCTGCGCATTTCCCACGGGGCCTTCCACGAGGCCCTGGCGCGGTCCACCGGCTTCCGCAACTACGTGCTCCAGACCATGACCGAGCGCATGGCCTCGCTCATCGACCTGGTCTCGGGCGTGGTGTTCGATCGCCTGGAGCTGCGCCTGGCCTGCTGGCTGGGCCAGCAGTTCGAGCGGGCAACGGGGCGGCCCCTGCGCATCACCCACCAGCAGATCGCGCACGAGCTGGGGAGCACGCGCGAGGTGGTGAGCCGCCTGCTCAAGGAGTTCGAGCGCCAGGGCTGCATCCGGCTGGGACGGGGCACCATTCACCTCGTTTCCGGCCAGGATCTGGCCGGCTTCGCCCGCCGGCGCAACGGCTGAGCCGTTCATCCCGCGCGGCCGGCCGCCGGGTCCTGGCGGTAGAACTCCTTCAGGTGGCCGTAGATGGCGGGCAGGTGTTCCTGCAGCAGCGCCGGCGCCTCGAAGAAATACTCACTGGCCACGGAAAAGAACTCCGCCGGGCTGTCCAGGGCATAGGGATCCAGCCACGCCCATTGCTCCCCGTCGCCCTCGTGCTGGAACCGCTCCCAGGCGGCGGTGAAGTCCCGCGTCCAGGCCGAGGGGTCCACCCCGCCGTGCAGCGGCGGTCGCCCGTTGGCGGCGCCGCCGGCCATGTCCAGCTTGTGGGCGAACTCGTGGATGACCACGTTGTGGCCCGGCGGGCGCGGGACGCCGGGCCGGGCGTCGGCCCAGGACAGGATCACCGGTCCCTGGTGCCAGGCTTCGCCGCTCAGGGGACGGCGGATGCGGTGCACCACGCCGGCCTCGTCGGTCTCCTCGTGCTCCACCAGGAAGGTGCCGGGATAGACGATCACCTGGTGGAAGGTCCCGTAATAGGACAAGTCCAGGTTCAGCACCAGGAGCGCGGCCTGGGCCGCGATGACCGCGCGCATCTCCGCGTCCACCTCCAGGCCCCCGGCCCCGGTGACGGCCTTGCGGACCAGAAAGCGTTGTGCCAGTGCCCGCAACCGCTCGAGGTCCGCCCGGCCCAGGTGGTGCACGCTCCCCAGGCGTTCCACGGCCCCGGTCCACGCCCACGGTTCGATGCCCGGCCTCCGCCACCGCTCCAGCCATGTCATGGTGCCATGTTGCCAGCCACGGGAATGATTGCAAAGGCATTTGCGGGAGGAATGGGGATAATAATTTTAACCTTGTTATTCATAACGTAATAGAGCGAACTTAATGTATTTTATCAAATCATGGCGGGCGCACACGGCCACGGCCGGATTGCGTAACTGTGGGCGCGATCACGGAAACAGAGCGCAGGGGGCGGTAATTACTCCCTGGTTGATGGATGTTGAAAGGGGCCATCCAGCCTCTTTCAACTAGGCGCCGGGCCGGGCACCGGCGTGCCCGGTTCGGGGGCGGGGCCTCCCTGCCCCGCCGGGGCCAGGCCGCTCCGATGCAGGCCTGCCAGGGCATGGAAAAAACCAGGCACCGGTTTCCACCACCGGGTGCCGGACAACGATATCAAAGGGGAGTGCGGGGATATGGAACGTTCGAGACTCGGCGAGCTGGCCGTCCGGGCCGGCCTGATACTCGGTTTCCTTCTGGGGGGCGCCGGCGGGGCCCACGCCTTCTCCGGCGGCATCAGCGGCTACTCGGGCCGGGAAGGCGTCACCTGTGACAGCTGCCACCAGCCGGCCAACTTCAACCAGGCGTTCGTGAGGATCGAAGGCCCGGCGGCGGTGGCGCCCGGGGCCCTGGGCAGTTACACCCTCACCCTCAGCGTGGGCGAGTTCCCCGCGTCGGGGGTCGATCTCGCCGCCAGCGGCGGGACCATCATCGATACCAACGCCTCGGGGACCCGGATCCTCAACGGCGAGCTGACCCACACCGCCCCTTTCAACCAGTTCCTGGTCACCCTCACCTTCGACTGGCGCGCGCCCACCACGCCCGGCACCTACACGCTCTATGCCGCCGGGCTGGCCGCCGACCTCAGCGGGGACACCACCTTCGACGATACCGTGACCACGACCTTCAATGTCACGGTCGCGGCGTCGAATCAACCCCCGGTGGCCGTCATCACCTCGCTGGGCACGGTGGAAGCGGGCCAGGTCCTGACCCTCGATGGCAGCGGCTCCAACGATCCCGACGGCACCATCGTGTCCTATGCCTGGGACTTCGGCGACGGCACCACCGGCACCGGCGTTCAGGTGGACCACGTTTACGCCACCCCGGGCACCTATACCGTAACCCTCACCGTGACCGACGACCAGGGGGCCACGGGTACCGACACCAAGGTCATCACTGTCACCGCGCCGGCTGCCCCCAAGCCGCCGGTGGCCAACGCCGGCGGACCCTACAGCGGCATCGTCAACGGCCCCGTGCAGATGGACGGTTCCGCGTCCACCGATCCCGACGGCACCATCGTGTCCTATGCCTGGGACTTCGGCGACGGCACCACCGGCACCGGCGTCATGCCCACCCACACCTATACCGCCGCGGGGGTCTATACCGTGACCCTGACGGTGACCGACAACGACGGCCTCACCGCCACCGCCACCACCACCGCCACCATCGTGGTGCCATCCCCGCCGGTGGCCGATCCGGGAGGCCCCTACAGCGGGCAGGTGGGCCAGCCGGTGGCGTTCGACGGCAGCCGATCCATGGATCCCGACGGAACCATCGTGAGCTACCGCTGGTTCTTCGGTGACAACACCGAGGGCACCGGGCCCACGCCCACGCACACCTACACGGCGGCGGGAACCTACACCGTGACCCTGACGGTGACCGACAACGACGGTCTCAGGGACACCGCGG
>JALSIK010000030.1 GCA_026990045.1 Chromatiales bacterium
CTTACCTGGACACCACTAAGCACCAGTTTGCCATCAATGTCGCAAGCGTTGACGATCAGGTTCCCCTTTACCGTGGCCATCCGTCCCTCCAAGTCTCCGGACAACGTTACGTCCAGAAGATGCACGCCACCGCTGCGCGTGCGCAGGTGGCGTAAATCGAGCCTTCGCCCGTTGACATCCCGGAGCACGGTGCCGTGCTGCGCGTCCGCCGCGTACAACACCACGTCGTTCGAGGTTGTGCGGATGGCAGTGGCATAGATCTCGCCCTCGATGGTCGCATCTTTCATATCGATGGCGCCCTCAGGCACGCGCCCGCTGCCGGAGAGGCTTTCCGTGTAGATCCGGCCGTGGGCGCTGACCGAATCGAGACGCATGTCACCCCTGACGCGGGCGCGACGCAGATTGATTCCTTGCTCAACCCTGAGCTTCGCCAGGATCAGGGATCCCGGGCAATCGACTCCCTGGAGCTTGAGGTAGCCATGGAGGTGAAGCCCCGGGAACCATTTGCCCTCCGACATTCCGGCAAGCAGCGCCGACAGGGCGGCGGCTGTCTTGCCGTCCCTTATCTCCACCCCCTCGCCGGTCACCGTGAGCGCCCGCGGAATGGTGGTCTTGAAGTCCCGCCACTTGGCGACCGCAGGGAGATCCCCGTCAGACTTGTCTGTCCAATACCTCAGGAGGTCGCCGCCATCGCGGCTGTCACTGCCGAACCCTTCTCCGAGGACGCGAAGGAAATCCAGAAACTGCTTACTCTCAATCCGGTACGGCGGCAGCGCCACATCCTCGACCGAAAAAAGTCCGCACCCGGCGAGCACGGCCGCCGTTGCAGGAAGCTGTCCCTCCATTGGCTCGTCATCGACCATCTCGACCAAGCCGTTTTCTTTTATAGTGAAATCGGCCTTGAATTCCTGTTCGGAGTAGAAGACCTGGACTCCCTTCACGTACCAAAGCTTCTCGCTCTCGGACCATTCAACCCGGCCCTCTTCGATGGGCTCCACGACGGTGAAGGTAGGGATGCCCTCTTCCTTCTCTCCGCGCAAGGAACTGCAGAAGTACTGGAGATAATCCGCAATGTGCGAAGAGCCGATGCCAGTGCTACCCCCGGCCTTGCCGTTGTCGTTGTCGCTCGCATCCTTACTGTTGCGAAGCTCGCGGAAAAGCTTGTACATTCGCCCGCTTGTCCAGTTCAGGGGAACCAGCTCGACACCCCTGCCTTCGGTTTTCATCAGTATGATGCAGCGGGCGCGCTCATAGCCCGCCAGCAGGTTGCCTTGCCGCTCTCCCTGTTTCTCTTCCTCGCCGCCCTGCGCGCGATCGGCCACCCGCGGCCGGAAAAATTCGCATAGAAACGCGACCCGGTCTTGTATCTCGCACCATTTCAGCTGGCGAGCCCGCACGAAGGCGTGCTCGTCCGTCAGCAACCTTTGCAGATCCGTGCTGTCTTCCGCCAGGACCGCCAGCCTGTTCGCGGTGAGGAAACCGACAGCATCCTGGTCCTCCACCAGGTGACGCAGGGCGTCGCGGGGGAACTCCTGGCCGACGCGCAGCGCCCACCAGTTGGCCGGACCCAGCGGGACATCGGCATCATGCTGGCCGCCTTCGTCCGGGTCCGTCTTTATCGTTGTCCGGGCAAAGCTCTGCAGAGCAGTGGCGAACGCAGGGGGCTCTTCCCGGGAAGGCTCATCCTCCAGCATCTCGACACCGCCATCAGGGTTCACCCGCATGCGGGTTTTGAAGACCTGCCCTGCATATACCACCCGCACGTCGGCCATCCACTCGTTGTCCTTTTCCCCGTATTCAATACTGCGGCCGTCGTCGAGCAGCAGGAAAGTGCCCTCCTCACCCGCGATGGAGTCGGAAAAGAAATCGAGGTAGACCCATGCCCGTTTCTTCCACTCCTCCCGTTCCTTTTCCCCTTGCCCCTGCCCCGCGCCCGATTCCGGAAAAAGCTCGATCCGGTACTGCATGTTGAGCCAGTGCAGGGGCACGCTGGACCAATCGAGACCCACCATCCGGCCGGCAAATTTCTTGTTGTCCATGTCTACCGCTGCCACGAAGCGGGCGCGCGCATGCCTCTTGCAGTCAAACAGCTCGAACAGCCATGCCTCGCCCTGGGGCGGGTGGTAGAAAGGCAACCTGCGCGCGCATACCGCGTGGCCGTCCGATAACTGGAAGTCCCCGTCCACCATCTCCAACCGCTCGGCTCCCAGTGCCTCCTTCAATTTGCTAATGATTTCGCTGTTCGGCTGTGCGGCAGATTCCGGTTCCCTGCCTGTCCTGGCGTCGGATGAAAACCACTTGCGCTGACTGGATTCCTGCCGGCGGGTCAGCACCGCACGGCAGTCAGGACTCAGTTCCTTGCCTTCGTGGACGATGAACCAGCCGTAACCCGGCTCCGTCACATGGGTGTCGTCGTTCATGGCTCGGTGCTCCTGTCAGTGGATGGGGGCCCCGCCCCCTCTGCCCGTGGCCGTGCCGCGGAGGCCAGCCGGATCACCTCGGCGCCGCTGAGTTCCTGCCGCTCCACCAGCGCCGCGGCGATGGCTTCCAGCGCCGGGCGGTGCGCCCGCAGCGATGCCACCACGCGCCCGTATTCCCCCTCCAGCAGGCGCGCCACCTGGTCCCGCCGCCGCGCCCCGGCCGGCCGCGGGAGCGCGGGCCACCACAGCAACGAGGTCCCGCCGAGGCCGGTGCTCCCCAGGAGATGGCCGGCCAGGGCGGTGGCCCGGGCCAGGTCGCTGTCGTGCCCGTGGCGGCCGGCGAGGTGGGAAACGCCCTGCCCGCCGTAGATCACCTCTTCCGCGGCCCGCCCCGCCAGCATCACGCCCAGCCGGTGCAGGTAATCGTCCCGCGTGGCCGAGGGGTGATCGTCTGCGGTGGCGGCCAGGTAGCCCACGCGCCCGTCGCTGCGCGGGGTGATGGCCACGTAGGCGATGTCCTCCCCGCGCGACGGGCCCAGGACCCGGGCCAGGGCATGGCCGGCCTCGTGCACGGCCAGGCGCCGCAGGGCCTCGCCCTCCAGCGGGCGGCGCGGGCCGTCGCCGCGCGGCTTGCGCAACACCTCGGCCACCAGGTGGGCCTGGCGGATGCGGCCGCCGTCCCGCCGCGCCCGGCGGGCCGCGCCGCGGACGAAGAACTCCACGTCGGCCCCGGTGAGGCCGAAGGACAACCCGGCCAGTTCCTCCACGTCCACGTCGCCGGCGAGCCGGCCCGCGGTCTCGTGGGGTGCGAGATGGAAACGGTAGATGCGGGCCAGCGCCGCCACCGTGGGATACGGCACCCGCACCACCTGGTCCAGGCGCCCGGCGCGGCGCAGGGCGGGATCCACCGCCTCCTCGTGGTTGGTGGCGGCGATGACCACCACCTGCTCCCGCTCGCCGAAGCCGTCGAGCTGCTCCAGCAGCATGTTCACCACCGGCGTCTGGTAGGCGATCTCGTGGCCGCTGAAGCGCTCGCGGCTGCCGATGGAGTCCATCTCGTCGATGAACAGGATGGCCGGCTGGTAACGGCGGGCCTCGTCGAAGGCATCGCGGATGTTGGCCAGATGCTGGCCCAGGTTTTCCACCGCCTGCCACTCGGCGGCGCTGGCGACCACGAACTTCACCCCGCACTCGCGGGCCAGGGCCCGCGCCAGCGTGGTCTTGCCGGTCCCGGGCGGGCCCACCAGCAGCATGCCGCGGTCCACCTCCGACCACGGGATGGCGCCGGCGCGGGCCAGCGCGATGTCGCGCACCAGGTCCCGCGCCACGGCCCGGGCCTCGCCCAGCCCGTGCAGGTCGTCCAGCGCCGGGGCGTCCTCGGCCGAGAGGTTGCGCAGGCGCCGCTGCACCCGTTCCCGGACGTAGTCGGCGGCCGCCTGGGCCTCGTAGCCCTGCCGCGCCGGCTGCTGGAGGTCGGTGGGCTCGGCGAAGTCGCGCCACCGGCCGGCGTCTCCCTCCCCGCCGGGTAGCGGGGCGCCGAACAGGTGCCGGAACACCTGCTCCAGGATGCCGGCGCCCGCCGCGGGCAGGGACAGGAACAGGTCCACCCGCTGCAGGTAGTCGGCGGGCACGTCGCCGCGCCGCCGGCAGCCCATGAGCACGGGATTGTCGGTGGTATCGAGATCGTGCAGCAGGACCAGGGGTTCTTCCGGGGCCGGTTCCTCGTGAAAGGACAGCACCAGGGTACGCTGGCGGTCGAACCGCGCCGCCAGCCCGCCGTGGCCCGACAGCAGCGAGGGGATGGCATCCGGCTCCCCGAAGGGGCCCGCCTCCTGCACCAGTTCCGCCACCAGGTGCTCGGCATAGGGCTGGCGGCTCTCCAGCAGCACCACCGGGCGCACGCGGTCCAGGTAGATGACGAAGGCCTCCAGCCCGGTCCGCCCGCCGGTGCCGCCCGGCACCAGGGCGTCGAGATCCAGCGCCGCCAGCGCCTGTTCCAGCTGGGCCCGGCACCACTGCAGGGCAATGGCGTGATCGTGCGTGGCGGCGCGGGTCACGCCCGCCCTCCCCGCTCTCCGGCGCACCGGGCGGCCCCCATCACGCTCCCCCGGCCGCCGGGACGGCATGCCGCTCCGCCAGCGCCGCCACCTCGGCGGCGGAGAGTTCCTGCCGGGCCACGAGCGCCTCCACCAGCCCGTCCAGCAGGGCCCGGTGCGCCTGGAGCCGCTGGAGGACGGCCGCGTGGGACCGGGACAACAGGTCCTCGAGCCGTTCCACGTCGGCCTCCGTTTCCGGTTGCTCGCGCCACAGCAGCGGCCCGTCCGGATCCAGCCCCAGGCGGCACAGCATCTCCACCGCCCAGCCGGTGGCCTGGGCCAGGTCGCTGGTGGGGCTGTCGCCGCCGGCGCCGCTGGAGACGGCCTCCGGGCCGTAGACCAGCTCCTCGGCGGCGCGCCCCGCCAGCAGCACCTGGAGGTACTCGAGGCAGGCCGCCCGCGTGAGCACGTGGCCGGGGTCCTGCGCGAGGCCGGTGAAGCCAAGGCTGCCGTCGGCACGGGGGACGATGGAGACCATGGTGAGTTCCACCGCGAAGTGGCGGCAGGTGAGCAGCGCGACGGCATGCCCCGCCTCGTGGACGGCCGTGCGCCGCAGCCCGGCGCCCGCCGGCACCGCCCCGCCGGCCCGGCGCGGGGCCCGCGTCACCGCCGCCGCGAGGTGCCGCTGGTGGATGCGGCCGCCCTCGGCCCGCGCGCGGCGGACCGCGTCGCGCACGCAGCGCTCCACGTCGGCACCGGTGGCACCCAGGGCCAGCGCCGCCAGGGCCTCCAGGTCCACGTCCTCCGCCAGCCGGCGCGCCGCGGCGTAGGGCTGCAGGTAGAGCTCGAAGATCCGGACCAGGGCGCGGCGATGGGGACGGGGAATGGACACCACCTGGTCCAGGCGCCCGGCGCGCAGCAGCGCCGGGTCGATGCGGTCCGCGTGGTTGGTGGCCCCCATGACGAACACCGGGCGCTCGCTGTCGAAGGACTGGATCTCCTGCAGCAGGGCGTTGACCACCTCCACCGCGTACTGGCGGTTGCTGCCGCTGAACTGCCCGCGGTGGCCGATGGAATCGAACTCGTCGATGAACAGGATGCAGGGCGCGAAGCGGCGTGCCTCGGCGAAGGTGGCGCGGATCCGCCCCAGGTGTTCGCCCAGGTGCCGGGTGCCGCTGATCCACCGGGCCCCGCTGGCGTGCAGGAAACGGACGCCCGCCTCGCGCGCCACCGCCCGCGCCAGCGTGGTCTTTCCCGTCCCCGGCGCGCCGGCCAGCAGCACGCCCCGGTCCACCGCCTCCCACGGCAGCTCGCCGGCGAGGGCGTCCCGGATGTCCGCGACGAGATCCGCCACCACCCGCCGGGCCTCGCCCAGGCCGTGGAGCCGGGACAAGGCCGGGCCCTCGCGCCCGCTCACCGCCGCAAGGCGTGCCTGGACGCGGCGGCGGATGGCCGCCAGGGCGTCTTCGGGCGACCACCCGCTGCCGGTCCCGTTCCCGCGGCGGACGATCATGTCGCGCAGGGGTCCGAAGCAGTCGGGCGGGCCGACGTAGTGCATCCAGGCGGGATCCGGATTGTCCCACGCCCGGGGCCAGTCGCAGGCGAACAGGCGGCGGAACAGGCGCCGGAACAGGTCGGGGTTCATGCCGTCGAGGCGCAGGGTGACGTCGGCGATGCGGGCCAGGGGCTCCGGCACCGCCTGCAGGGTGTCGCACCCCACCAGCGCCAGGGCCTCGGTG
>JALSIK010000031.1 GCA_026990045.1 Chromatiales bacterium
TGCCAACTTCGCACTGCACTTCGTGGCCTGGCGCGGGCGCACCCTGCGCGGTTACTTCCAGGACTCGGAGTTCAAGACCTACCTCGCCGTGCTGCTGGCGGTGGCGGCGGCGACGGTCGCCTACCTCTGGTCCCAGGACGTGTTCGAGAGCCCGCAGCGGACCCTGCTTCACGGGATTTTCCAGACCGTGTCCATCGGCACCACCACCGGCTTCACCACGCACGAGTACCACAACTGGCCCGGCTTCCTGCCGGTGCTGCTGCTGTTCGCCAGCTTCATCGGCGGCTGCGCCGGCTCCACCGGGGGCGGGATCAAGGTCATCCGCTTCCTGCTGCTGCTCAAGCAGGGACGGCGCGAGATCCTGCGGGTCATCCATCCCAGCGCGGTCATCCCCATCAAGGTGGGGCGGCGGCCGGTGCCCAACAACATCATCGACGCGGTGTGGGGTTTCTTCGCCGCCTACGTGGCGGTGTTCTCCCTCATCATGCTGCTGCTCATGTTCGACGGCATGGACCAGGTCACCGCCTTCTCCGCGGTGGCCGCCTGCATGAACAACCTCGGGCCTGGCCTGGGGGAGGTCGGCGCCCACTACGCCGACGTCTCGGATTTCGGCAAGGTGGTGCTCAGCGTGGCCATGCTGCTGGGGCGGCTGGAAATCTTCACCCTGCTGGTGTTGTTCACGCCGGCGTTCTGGCGCCACTGAATCCTCCATGCAGATCCGGGTCGTGGTTCGGATCCTGGGGCTGTTCCTGCTGGCCTACAGCGCCACGCTGCTGATCCCCATCTCGGTCGCACTGTGGTACCACGACGGGGAGGCCGTCCATTTCGCCGATGCCCTCCTGGCGACCGTGTCCGCGGGACTCCTGCTGCGGCTGGCCGGGGCCGGGACCCGGGTGCAGCTCCGGGCCCACGAGGGGTTCATCGTCGTGGCCATGTTCTGGCTCGTGCTCTCCGCCCTGGCCTCGCTGCCCCTGCACCTGGGCCCGCACCTCAGCTTCACCGACGCCGTGTTCGAGGCCACCTCGGCCTTCACCACCACCGGGGCCACGGTGATGTCGGGCCTCGACCGGCTGCCCCCCTCGGTGCTCATCTACCGCCAGCAACTGCAGTGGTTCGGCGGCATGGGCATCATCGTGCTGGCGGTGGCGGTGATGCCGCTGCTGGGCGTGGGCGGCATGCAGCTGTACAAGGCGGAGACCCCCGGCCCCCTCAAGGAGGAAAAGATCACCCCACGCATCGCCCGCGGCGCCCGCAGTTTCTGGCTGCTCTACGCCGGTCTCACCGCGGCCTGTGCCCTGGGCTACCATGCGGCGGGCATGCCGCTGTTCGACGCCGTGGCCCACAGCCTGAGCACGGTGTCCACCGGTGGATTCTCCACCCATGACGCCAGCCTGGGGCACTTCGACAGCCTGGCGGTGGAGATGGTGGCAGTGGTGTTCATGCTGCTGGGCGGCATCAACTTCAGCCTCCACTACGTCGCCCTGGCCGGGCGCTCGCTGCGGGGCTACCTGGACGACCCCGAGGCCAGGGCCTACCTGGGCCTGATCGTGGCGGTGGCGGCGGCGGTGAGCCTCGGCCTGGTGTGGTCCGGGTTCCACGGGGACTGGAAGGCCGACCTGCGGGCGGCCCTGTTCCACGCCGTCTCCGTCGTCACCAGCACCGGCTTCGTGACCGAGGATTTCTCCCACTGGCCGGACTTCGTGCCGGTCCTGCTCCTGATGGCCAGCTTCGTCGGCGGCTGCGCCGGATCCACCGCCGGCGGCATGAAGGTCATCCGGGTCCTGGTGATGGGCAAGCAGAGCGGTCGCGACCTCCTGCGCCTGGTCCACCCGGCCGTGGTCCGGCCCCTGCGCCTGGGCCGGCGGGTGCTGCCGGAACGGGTCGTCGAGGCCATCTGGGGCTACTTCGCGGCCTACGTCGCCCTGTTCGTGCTGTTCATGCTGGGCCTCATGGCCCTGGACCTGGACCAGGTGACGGCCTTCTCCGCCGTGGCCACCTGCATGAACAACCTGGGCCCGGGCCTGGGGCGGGTGGCCACCAGCTTTGCCGGCCTGCCCGATGCCGCCAAGTGGATCCTGGTGGCGGCCATGCTGGCGGGCCGGCTGGAGATCTTCACCCTCCTGGTGCTGTTCACGCCGGCATTCTGGCGCCGGTGAGGACGCTCCTTGCCGTAGAATGGAGAACGTGGAGCCCGATCAACAGCGCAAGTGGGACGAGCGCCATGGCGCGGCCACCGGCATGCCGGCGGCGGTCCCGGTCCTGGCCGACCATCTCCACCTCCTGCCGCGGCACGGCCGCGCGCTGGACCTGGCCTGCGGGCTGGGCGCCAACGCCCTGCTGCTGGCCCGGTGCGGACTGGAGGTGAGCGCCTGGGACTTCTCGCCCGTGGCGGTCGAGCGCCTGCGCGCGGCGGCCGCCGGCGCCGGGCTGGCCGTGGCCACCGCGGTGCGCGACGTGGTGGCCGCTCCGCCGGCACCGGAATCGTTCGATGTCATCGTGGTGGGCCGGTTCCTGGAGCGGGCACTGGCCCCGGCCCTGTGCGCCGCCCTGCGCCCGGACGGCCTGCTGTTCTATCAGACCTTCATCCGGGACAAGGTCACCGGCGTGGGTCCGTCCAACCCGGACTACCTGCTGGCCGAGAACGAGCTGCTGCACCTGTTCGTGCCGCCCCTGGTGCTGCGGGTCTACCGCGAGGAGGGCCGGGTGGGGGACACCCACCGCGGCTTTCGCAACGAGGCCATGCTGGTGGCCCAGAAGAAGGAGCGTTCATGAACCTGACCGAGAACCTGGAAAAGCTGCTCGCCACCGGCCGCGACGACGCCCTGCTCAGGTTCAGCCTGGGCCAGGCCTGGCTCAAGGCCGGGGATGCGGCGCGGGCGGCGGAACACCTCAGGCGTGCGGTGGAGCACGATCCCCGCTACTCGGCGGCCTGGAAGCTGCTGGGCAAGGCGCTGGCCGAGGCCGGCGACCGCGCCGGGGCCGCGGAGGCCTGGCGCCGGGGCATCACCGTGGCCGAGGAGCGCGGTGACGTCCAGGCGGCGAAGGAAATGAAGGTGTTCCTGCGCCGCCTGGAGAAATCCGCGGGCGGCTGAACGAGGAGTCCAGGATCCGCTTCCCCGCCGCACCCGGTGTGGCCTGCTGCGCCCCCCGCGTTGTGCCGGGGACGGGAGGACACCGCCGGGCCCGCCCGGCAGCGGAAGCGCGCGCCTGGCGGCCGCTCAGTTGGCCTGCAGCCGCTCGGCCTGCATGCGGCGGAACTCGGCCTCGAAGAAGAACGCCTTCTCGCCGAAGGCCGGCTTGAGTTGATCGAGCCAGGTGGCATTTTCGTCGTAGCGCGCGAAGAAGGGGCGTTGCACCCAGTCGGGGTTGCGGGCCTGGATGAAGCGCAGCACGAACACCTTCTCCCCGCCCACCTCGGTGACACCCTGGACCTCCACCTTGCCCGGGGCCGCGCTCATGGAGGGGCCGCGGGCGGTGCGGGCCAGGCCCGAGACCTGCTGCATGGCCTCCCGGTAGATGCCCCAGGCCGTGGCCAGGGGGACCTCGAAGTAGCGGCGGGCCCCGGTGTCGCGCTCCACGAACATGTAGTAGGGCACCATGCCCAGCGCCACCTGGGTGCGCCACATGCGGGCCCACACCGCCGGGTCGTCGTTGATGTGGGCCAGCAGGGGCGCCTGGGTGCGGATCACGGCGCCGGTGTCGCGCACCCGCCGGATGGCCTCGCGCGCCATGGGTGTCTCCATCTCGCGCCAGTGGTTGTAGTGGGCCATGAGCGCCACGTGCTTGCCCGCGCGCACCAGTCGCTCCAGCAGGCGCAGGAGATCGTCGGCGTCGTCATCCGTGACGTAGCGGTGGGGCCAGAAGGTGAGCGACTTGGTCCCGATGCGGAGGGACTGGACGTGTGCCAGCCGCGGACCGGCCAGCGGTTCCAGGTAGTCGGCGAGGTGGCGGGTCTTCATCACCAGGGGATCGCCGCCGGTGACCAGCAGGTCGGTCACCTCCCGGTGGCGGGCCAGGTAGTCGTGGAGCACGTCGCGCTCGCGGGCGGCGAAGCGCAGGGACTTGTCGCCCACGAACTGGGCCCAGCGGAAGCAGAAGGTGCAGTAGCTGTGGCAGGTCTGGCCCTGGGCCGGGAAGAACAGCACCGTCTCGCGGTACTTGTGCTGCATGCCGGGCAGGGGGACGCCGTTTTCCACCGGCACGTTGAGGCTCTGCTGGCCGGCGGGATGAGGGTTGAGGCGCGCCCGAATGTCCCCCACCACCTCGCTCAGGGCGGTGCGGTCCCCCCGGTCCATGGCCGACAGCACGGCGGCCAGGTCGGCCTCGGCCAGCATCCCCGGCTGGGGAAAGGTGAGCTGGAACAGGGGATCGTCGGGCACCGCGGACCAGTCGATGAGCTCGTCGATGACGTAGCGGTTGACCCGGAACGGCAGCACCTGGGCCACCGCGCGCATGGCCCGGCGCTGCTCCCCGGGCAGCCGCCGCAGGGGTTCGATGGCATCGAACTGGCGCTCGGTGAAGACTTCCAGGCGGGGAGCCTCGGTGCCTGCGCGGATGGCCCGCTGGACGCGATGCAGGGGTTCGGACATGAGCGCGTTCTCCGTTTTACCGTCACCGTGACCCGGTGACGGCAGCCGGGGCGGGGACACCCGCCGCGGCCGGTGTCAGGGCCACGGCGGGCCGGTTCCGGGCACGGACTGAGTCCGTCGTGTTTCTCAGGTGTGCCGGGCGCCGCTCGCCGCGACCCCGGCCTGGATGCGGCCGCCCGCCGGGCGGCCCGGACACGGACCGGCTTTCCCCCGGCCGGCCCGCGAGTGTCGTAATTTTGGCGCCCAGTCTAGCATGATTCGGCCCGGTTTTTGAACCGGACCCGGAGCAGCCGGCCGTAGGCCAGCCCGTTGAGCACCAGCACGCCCACGCCCAGTACCAGGCCCAGGGGCAGGTCGGCGGGAGCCTGGGGATAAACCAGCGGCGCGATGTAATGCTCCACGAAGCCGCCCTCGTAGCCCGCCTCGCCGGCGGCCCGGCGCAGCCGCTGCTCCCAGGGGGTCAGCGGGCAGACCCAGCCCATGAGGTTCACCAGCGCCCCCCAGAGAAAGGCGGGCACGTGCAACCACGCCAGGCGCGGCCAGCGGGCCACCAGGAACCCGCCCAGCACCACGAAGGCCACGAAGGCCAGGTGCAGGAGCAGGAGCAGGTCGGCCAGCCAGGCCGCGATCACCGGCGACTCCGTGCCGTCCCGGCCTCACCCCTTCACCGGCACCCGGGAGAGGGGCGGGTGGCCGAGGCCACCCGCGCAGGCTACAGGTCGGCCAGCTCGCGCCGGATGGCCCGGTCCAGGTTCTGGACCCATCCGTTGTAGTTGGAGTGGATGCTGCTCCCGTCGTACTTGAGGTTTTCGCTGTCCCGGTAGGTGATGCTGTAGGCCTTGGTGGAATACTTGATGTCCACCTTGGCCATGTGCTTGCGAATGAACAGCGTCCCGATGATGTGGCCCGGCTTGACCTTCTTCATGCGCCATCCCAGCGTGCCGCCGGCACGCACGATGGCCTTCTCGATGTCGGCCAGCTTGACGTTCTTGCCCGTGGCCATGGTGGGAGCATCGGTCACGTTGAACACCGGCGCGGTGCGGCACCCCACCATGCCCAGCACCAGGACCATCAGGAACAGCACCCACACGTTGCGTAACGGCATGATATGCTTTCTCCTTGGTTGGATACGGATCGGCAGTCCGTCGTTGTCAGGATTCGTTCTTCCCAGGGGGATTTTCTAGCAGGTCCGTGCACGGCTGTCCACCCCGCGGACCCCGTTGGCCAGTTCATGTCCGGCACGGAAACACCCTTCACCGTCGTCATTCCCGCCTACAACGAGGCGGCCACCATCGACGACATCGTCCGGCGCGCGCTCCGCGTGGCCCCCGATGTCCTGGTGGTGGACGACGGTTCGCAGGACGACACCGCCTGCCTCGCGGAGTCCGCCGGCGCCCGAGTCCTCAGGCATGCGCGCAACGAGGGCAAAGGGGCAAGTCTCTGGGACGGGCTGCAGGACGTGGCGCGGCGCGGCGGCTTCGCCGTCACCCTGGACGGGGACGGGCAACATGTGCCCGAGGACATTCCGCGCCTGGTGGCGGCGGCGGGTCAGCCACCCGCTGCGCTGGTCCTCGGCACCCGGGTCAAATCGA
>JALSIK010000032.1 GCA_026990045.1 Chromatiales bacterium
TGGAACTCGCGGTAGCCCTCGAGGTACGGGCCGAGGAGAAAGGTCTCGAAGAACCAGGAGACGTGGGCCAGGTGCCACTTGGTGGGGCTCACCTCGGCGATGGTCTGGATGCACTGGTCTTCCACCGCCAGCGGCGCGGCCAGGGCCTCGCTGCGGGCACGAACCGCGGTGTAGCGGGCGGGCCAGTCCGGGCCCTCGCCGGCGCCGGGCGCACCGCCGTGGCGCGCCGCGGATGTATGGGACATGTTCCTCTCCCCACGGGGGTGTGCGGGCATTCTATACTCCGGGAAGCGGCTTTTCCAACGACGGCCGTCACAATCGCGGCCGCCACGGCAAGGAGGTGCCCGTGCCACGGGCCATCTGGCGGGATCGGGTCCTGGCCCAGAGCGACCGGTGCATCGAGCTGGAGGGAAACGTGTACTTTCCCCTGCCCTCGGTGCGCCAGGAGTTCCTGCGGCCCAGCGCCACGGTGACCCGTTGCGCGTGGAAGGGCGAGGCCCGTTACTTCGACGTGGTGGTGGACGGCGCGGTGAACCCCGATGCCGCCTGGTATTATCCGGATCCCAGCCCGGCGGCGGAACTCATCCGCGACCACGTGGCCTTCTGGCGCGGGGTGGAGATCATCGATTAGCTTTGTTGTTCCAAGATATCGGGTTACGCGGCTTGAACCGGACCGGTGATGGCGATGCAGAGGCCGCAGAGGCGAGGAGAACGCAGGGGAACGCCAGGCAGGCCCGTGTTTTTTGCCGAACACGGGCACCAGAGCCCTGAATGACCGTTAACCTGAATCATTGGATAAATTCCTTCCCTGTGGGATGAAGGGATCAGGGTGGGGAGGGTTGCACGAGCAGGAAAGACCCGTGTTCCGATCCCCTCACCCTGCCCCTCTCCCGGCGGGAGAGGGGACCGTCTTTAAGCCGGTCGCGGGGGGCTCGGCGCCGCGACCGGTTTTTTCCGTCCCCCTTTCCCCTGCCTCGCGGGGGATCGGAACAGCCGAACACGGCGGGCTGTCCCGTCAGTTGAGCTGGACGCGCTCGCCCCAGGGCACCGGTGACTTGCCCTTGACCAGCCAGATGACCGGGTAATTGGGCGGCTGCTCGGGGAACTCGCCCTGGGCGTCGGTGAAGTAGACCAGCAGGTCGGGCTGGCGGTCGAGGCCGTCCACCCACTGGAACACGGGCTTGAACGAGGTGCCGCCGCCGCCTTCGAACCTGCGCGGCAGGCGGAACTCCTCCCACGGCTCGAAATACCACGGGCCGTCGGGCACCAGGTTGGCGTCGCAGGCGTGGAGCACGATGCGGGCACGGAGCTGCCCCTTGATGGCGTCGATCTCGGAGATGAACTGGCCGATCTCCTTCTCGCTCACGGAGCCCGAGACATCCACTGCCACCACCATGTCGATGGCGGCGCTGCGCAGGCTGGGAAAGATGGCGGGATCGCCGCGGCGGGTGGAGGGCCGCACGTAGCTGTAGTCGTCGCGCGCCACCGAGGAGAGGTAGCGGGCCAGCAGCGCCCGCCACGGCAGCTCCGGCTGCAGCAGGTAGTCGATCATGCGCGCCATGCCGCCGCCCAGCTTGCCCGCCTGCATGGCCTGCTGGGCCGCCCCGGCCAGCCGCTGCTGCCACTGGATGCGTAGCTTCTCCTGCTCGCTGGGCGTGAGCGGCGAGGGCTTGGGCGCGCCCTCGGCCTGGCCGCCTTCCTCCTGCTGCTGCGGGCTCTCGCCCTGGGCGCCCTGCTCCGATTGCTGCCGTTGCGGCTCGCGGCCCTCGCCCTGCTGCTGCCGCCCCCGGGCCCTGCCGCTGCCCTGGGGCTGGCCGCGGCCCTCGCTGTCGCGCTCGTCGTCGTAGAGGTGCTGGTCCAGGGGCTCCTGCTCCGGCATCTCTTCTATATACGGGTAGATCTCGTCCGCGGTCATGCCCTCGAAGGTCTTTTCGTACAGGGCCCCCGGCGGCGGTTGCAGGCCGTCCTCCATGAGGATGGGGTTGATGGCGTAGTCGCAGGCCACGTCCCAGCGGTGCTTGTCGCGGGTGCCGCGGCGGGCGAAGTGGGACAGGGCACAGTGCAGGGCCTCGTGGGCGAGCACGAACTGGGTCTGCTCCAGGTTGAGACTGTCGATGTAGTCGGGGTTGTAATAAAAGCCCCGGGCGTCGGTGGCGGTGGTCTTGCACCACTTGGGATCGCCAGCGATCATGGGCAGGCGCAGCACCAGCGCCCCCAGGAACGGCTTGTCGATGATGAGCCGGGTGCGCGCCGCGGCGAGCCGGGTCTCGATCTCCTTGCGCGAGCGGGCCATGGCGGCGCCGGCCTCAGCCCTCGTACAGCATGAGATCGGCCACCGCGTTGGCCCACTGGGAGAACTGCGGCACCGAGAACAGGTCCTCGCCGATGGCGCGGTGCATGTCGGAGACCAGCATCACCCCCATCTCGCGCTGGGGAAAGCGGCGCGCGTAATCGAGGATGTGGCCCTGCACCGTGTCGGCCTGGTCGGTGCCCTTGACCTTGAGCGCCCGCCCCACCAGCGCCGAGGCCACGGCGTACTGGAGATCGACTTCCTCGGGCACCGCCACCTCCTCGCCGCGGGTGATGGCATCCAGGTCCGGCATCTTGTCCAGGTTCTGGACGAAGGCGTACAGCTCCACGCCGGCGGCCTCGCCCACGCAGGCCTGCAGCGCGCCCAGCAGCAGCTCGCCGTGGTCGCCGAACTTCTGCAGCGCCCGGTGGGCGAACTCCCAGGAACGCGGCGACGGAAACGCCACCGGGTTGTGGGCGGGATCGAACTCGAACAGCAGGTCGGGGCGGAAGCGCAGGAAGGCGATGACCCGGTCGTCGATGCCGTGGGCGTAGGCCCAGCTCACCCAGTCGTCCAGGTTGAGGTCGAACTCGAAGTGGGCGAAGCGGTTGGCCAGCGGGGCCGGCATGGTGTAGGTCACCCCGCGGTCGCCCTGGCGGTTGCCGGCGGCGAAGATGGCCCAGCGTTCCGGCACCTCGTACTCGCCCAGGCGCCGGTCGAGGATGAGCTGGTAGGCCGCCGCCGACACGCTGGGCGGGGCCGAGGTGATCTCGTCCAGGAACAGGATCCCCTCCGGCCCGTGGCGCCCGGCGTCGGGCAGCATGGCCGGCACCGCCCATTCCACCTTGCCGCCCTCGCGGAAGGGGATGCCCCGCAGGTCGGAGGGCTCCATCTGTGACAGCCGGATGTCGATGACCGGCACCCCGTGTTTCTCCGCCACCTGGGCGATGATCTGGGACTTGCCCACGCCCGGCGGGCCCCAGATCATCACCGGGGTGTGGTGGCCGTGGCGGGTGGAATCGAACTCCTTTTCGAGGACGGTGAAGAGCTGGGATGGACGCATTTTCCCGGAACCTGTCTCTGGTTGCGAATCTACGTTAGAAATATAACATAAATTACTGAAATACAAATATTATATTGGAGTCCTGGCGGGATCGTCGGGGCCCCGGACCGGATTCCTTACTATATCAGTCGGTTGCGGGCCGGCGAGCCCCCCAAAGGTGATACGGGGCTCAACCATCGGTGCCCAGGCGCGCCATCTCCTGCTCCCGCTCCCGCTGCTGCAGGGCCCACATCTGGGCATAGTGGCCGCCGCGGGCCAGCAGGGTGCGGTGGTCGCCCCGCTCCACCACCCGCCCCTGCTCCAGCACGATGATCTCGTCGGCGTCCACGATGGTGGACAGGCGGTGGGCGATGACCAGCGTGGTGTGATCCGCCGCCACCTCGCGCAGGGCGGCGAGGATGGCCTGCTCCGAGCGCGAGTCCAGGTTGGAGGTGGCCTCGTCGAAGATGAGGATCTTCGGGTTCTTGAGGATCACCCGGGCGATGGCCACGCGCTGCTTCTCGCCGCCGGACAGCTTGAGCCCGCGTTCCCCCACCACGGTGTCGTAGCCCTTGGGCAGCGAGGTGATGAAGTCATGGATGTCGGCCAGGCGGGCGGCGCGCTCCACTTCCTCGCGGGTGGCGTCGGGGCGGGCGTACTGGATGTTGTAATAAATGGTGTCGTTGAACAGCACCGTGTCCTGGGGCACGATGCCGATGGCCGCGCGCAGGCTGTGCTGGGTCACCTCGCGGATGTCCTGGCCGTCGATGGTGATGCGGCCCCGGTCCACGTCGTAGAACCGGAACAGGAGCCGCGCCAGGGTGGACTTGCCCGCCCCCGAGCTGCCCACCACCGCCAGCTTGGCCCCGGCGGGCACGGTGAAGCCGATGCCGTGCAGGATCTCCCGCTCCGGCTGGTACGCGAAGTGCACGTCCTCGAACCGTACCTCGCCGCGCGTGACCGCCAGGTCCGGCGCACCCGGGCGGTCGGTGATCTCGGGCGGGGTGTCCAGCAGCCGGAACACCCGGTCCATGTCGGCCAGGGTGTACTTGAGCATGCGGTAGATGACGCCGAGAAAGTTCAGCGGCATGAAGAGCTGCAGCATCATGGTGTTGACCAGCACCAGGTCGCCCAGGGTCAGGGTCCCCGCCACCACGCCCTGGGCGGCGAAGATCATGATCACCGTCACGCCCGCGGCGATGATGGCGCCCTGGCCGAAGTTGAGCAGTGACATGGAGGTCTGGCTCTTGACCGCCGCGTCCTCCCACTGCGACAGCGTCCGGTCGTAGCGCTGCAGCTCCAGCCGCTCGTTGTTGAAATACTTGACGGTCTCGTAGTTGAGCAGGCTGTCCACCGCCTGGCCGTTGGCCTCCGATTCCAGCCGGTTCATGGTGTGGCGGAAGTGCATGCGCCACTCGGTGACCAGGAGCGTGAACACCACGTACACCGCCACGGTGAGAAAGACCGCCACCGCGAAGCGCGGATCGTAGCCATGCAGCAGCACCACCGCCACCAGGGCGAACTCCGCCGCCGTGGGCAGGATGTTGAACACCAGGTAGTTGAGGATGGAGCTGATGCTGCTGGTGCCCCGCTCCAGGTCGGCGATGATGTTGCCGGTGCGCCGTTCCAGGTGGAAACGCAGCGACAGGCCGTGCAGGTGCGACAGCACCCGGTCGGCGAGCCGGCGCATGGCGTGGTGGCGCACGCGGGCGAACACCGCGTCGCGCATCTCGTTGAAGAAGGAACCCGCCAGGCGCAGGGCGCCGTATCCCAGCAGCAGCGCCAGCGGCGCGGCCACGGCCACCTGCGGTTCCGCCTCGAGCACCGCGTCCAGCGCGTCCACGATCTGCTTGAGCACGATGGGCACGCCCACGATGGCCAGCTTGGCCAGCATGAGACTGATCAGTGCCACCAGCACCCGACCGCGGTAGGTCCAGATATAGGGCAGCACGCGCCGCAGGTTGGCCAGCTCGCGCCGATCGAGCCGGGGGTTGTCGGTGTAGCGGGGATAGTGCATGGCGCGCATTCTATCAGAGCCGGCCCTTGCCCCGCCGGGGCCCAGGCCGCAGAATAACGCCAGCCTTGCCGCACGAGCACGCCATGCCGCCGAGCCTCGCCCGTATTCTCTTGTTCCTGTTGTTGATCGCTGCGCTGGCGGGATGCAGCGGCGAGGCGCCCCGCTCCGCCGCGCGCCAGCCTTCGCCGCAGGTGGTGGAGACGGCCCGGGCCGAGCAGCGCGAGCTGGCACAGACCATGAAGGTCGTGGGGACATTGGAGGCGGTGCGGCGGGTGGACATCGTCACCCAGGAGGAAGGCACCCTGGTCCACCTGCCCTGGTTCGAGGGGGACGCGGTGACCGAGGGCGAGGTCCTCCTGCGGCTGGACGACGCCGTCATCCGGGCCGAGCTGGACAAGGCGCGCGCCACCCGGCGCCAGGCCGAGCTGGACCTCGAGCGCCTGCAGGGCCTGGTGCCCAGGCGCCTGGCCTCGGAAGACGAGCTGGCCCGGGCCCGCACCGCCCTGGCCCTGGCCCGGGCCGAGGAGGCCCTGCTCCAGACCCGGCTGGCGCGCACCGTGGTCCGGGCGCCGTTCGCCGGGGTCATCACCCGCCGCCTGCGCGAGCCGGGCGACGCCCTGCCCCGCCATACCCACGTGCTCAGCATGGCCGATCCCCGGCGCCTGCGGGTCCGGGTCGCGGTCTCGGAGCTGCTGCTGCCCCACCTGGCCGCGGGCCAGGCGGTGGCGGTGACCATCGACGCCCTGGGCGGCGCGGTCCACCCGGCCCGCAT
>JALSIK010000033.1 GCA_026990045.1 Chromatiales bacterium
CTGCGCCAGGTGAACCAGCCCCTGACCACCTGGCCCGGCGGGACCACCCACTATTTATACGGGGTGGGTTTCATGCAGTTCATCGCCGAGCGCTACGGCGAGGCCGCGCTGCGGCGGCTGGTGGAGGCGTACGGGTACAATCTCGTTCCCTTCCGCATCAACGGCAATGCCGCCGCCGTGCTGGGACGCGAGCTGCCGCAGCTCTGGGCCGAATACGGCCGGTGGCTGGCGGCACGCCATGGCGGCGTGCTGCGGGCCGTCCGGGCCCGGGGCGAGCGGGCGGGGCGGCGCCTGACCCGCGACGGGTACGATGCCGGTCCCCTGGCCCCGGTCCCGGGGGGCGGGATCGCCTACGTGGGCTGGGACCGGCGCGACTGGCCGGTGCTGTGGCGCCTGTACCCCGACGGCCGCCGCGAGCGCTTGGCCCGGCTCAATCCGGGGGCGCGGGTCGCCGGCGGCGCCCCCGGCCTGCTGGTGGCCCAGCCCGAGACCTGCCGCAACGCCGGCCTGCGCTACGATCTCTACCGGCTCCAGGGAGGCCGGCTGCGGCGGCTCACCCGCTGCGGGGGCTACCCCTTCGCCGCGTGGCTCCCCGGCGGCGGGATCCTGGCCGTGCGCCGGGAGCGCGGGCAGAGCGCCCTGGTGCGGCTGGCGGCCGACGGCGGCGGGGAGCGGGTCCTGTGGGCCGGGCACGACGGCACGGTGCTGTCGTACCTGGACGTCTCGCCCGACGGTCGCCTGGCGGCGGTGGCGGTATGGCGCCCCGGCGGCGGCTGGAACCTGGAGGCCTGGGACCTGGCGCGCGGCGGCTGGCAGCCGCTGACCCGCGATGCCGCCATCGAAAACCATCCCCGCTTCACCGACGGGGGGCGGGCCCTGCTGTTCACCGCCGACTACGGCGGGGTTTACAACATCCGCCGGCTGGACCTGGCCACCGGCCGCCTGGAGACCCTCACCGACGTGGCGGGCGGCGCCTTCCACCCGGTGCCGGTGGAACAAGAAGGCGTGCTTTACTACGCCGGTGCCCATGCCGGCGGCCGCGATATCTTCGTCCTGCCGCTGGCCGGGGCCGGCGGGCCGCCGCCCCGGGTCCCGGCCGGGCCCAGCGGCCGGCCTGCCCCGGCGCCGCCGCCGGTCGCGGCCGGCCGGCCGCGCGACTATGCGCCCTGGTCCAGCATGGTGCCGCGCTGGTGGTTTCCCACCCTGGTGGTGGACGGCGATCGCACCGAGGCGGGGTTCGTGACCTCGGGCTACGATGCCCTGGCCCGTCACGCCTACGCCCTGGACCTGGCGTGGGAGGCGGAGCGGGGCGAGCTGGTGGGCGGGATCGACTACTACTACGACCGCCTGCCGGTGCTGCTCAAGGCCGGCTTCCGGCGCAGCCTGCGCTTCGTCCGCGGCGGGGACGGGGGCCTTGCCGGCGGCGTGTTCGACGACGAGCTGGAACTGGTGGCGGAACTGCCCTGGCTGCGGGTGCGCGACCGCTGGGCGCTCCACCTGGGGCTGGTGCGCAACCTCACCCGCACCGCCTTCACCTCGCCCGCGTTCACCGGCGCCCGCCTGGAGGACAGCCTGGTGGGCCTGGCCCTGGAGTACACGGGGACTTACCGGTTTTCCCGCGGCATCAGCCGCATGGGCCGCGAAGTGCTGGTGGTGGCGGAGGACAGCGATGCCCTGGGCGACGGCCTCTACCGCGGCCGGGTCTACACCCTGGACTGGCGCGAGTTCGTGCACCTGGGGCGCGAACACGTCCTGGCCGGCCGGTTGACCGTGGGCTGGGGGACCGATGCCCCGCGGCGTTTCGTGCTCGGTGGCCAGACCGAGGTGCGGTTCCAACCCCCGGTACTGGCGGGCCCGGCGGGCGGCAGTCCCTTCAACCGCCGCGCCTACGCCCTGCGCGGTTATCCCCAGGGGCTCCCCGGGCTCACCGGCCGGCGCATGGCCCTGGCGGGACTGGAGTACCGCTTTCCCCTGGCCCTGGTGGAGCGGGGCTTCATGGCGCCGCCGGTGGGGCTGGACCGGGTGCACGGGGCGCTGTTCCTGGAGGCCGGCGCGGCGTGGGAGTCGGGAAGCTCGCCGCCGGCTTATGCCCGCAGCGCCGGGGTGGAAGTGACCGCGGAGACGGTGCTGTTCTACGACCTGCCGCTGCGCCTCACCGGCGGCTTCGCCCGCGGCCTCGATCCCGGGGGCGAGGACCAGGTCTACCTGCGGCTCACCGCTTCGTTCTGATGGCCGGCCAGGGCGATGCCCCGCCCGGTGAGCCCCAGCACCGCGGTGGCGGCGAAGCCCAGCGCCACCGCGTACCACAGGGTGCCCAGGCGCAGGATCAGGGGTGCGGTGAGGGCCACCGCCTTGCCGGCGCCGAACCCCAGCAGCAGGACCGACAACACCGCCTCGGTGGCACCGATGCCGCCGGGAATGAGACTGGCGGCGCCGCCCAGCAGGCCCAGGGCATAGCCACCCAGCCCCCGGGTCCAGTCCAGGTCCAGCCCCAGCAGGTGCAGCAGGTACAGAAACGCCAGCCCCTGGGCCGTCCAGGCCGCCAGGCCCAGCGCCAGGCCCAGTGCCAGCGTGGACGGTCGCAGGAGCCGGTGGGCGTTTTCCAGCGTTGCCACCGCACCCGCCGCCAGGTGGCGCAGGCGCGAGGGGGTATCGCGTTGCAGCCGCCGGCGCAGCCAGCCCAGCCCGCGGCCGCTCACCAGGAACACCAGCACCGCCAGCAGCAGCCCGGCCGCGGCCGCCGGCACCAGCTCGAGGCCGGGCACCCGGCCGGCGGCCAGGGAGGCGAGAAACAGGAGCACCACCACGTCGAGCAGGCGTTCCACGAAGAACGCCCCCAGGGACTCGCTGTAGCGCACGCCGTGCCGGTGAAGATAGAGCGAGCGCACCGTCTCGCCGGCCTTGCCGGGGGTGGTGGTGAGCGCGAACCCCGCCAGGTAATAGAGCAGGTGCAGCCGCCACGGCAGCCGGTGGCCCCACAGGCGCAGGTAGTATTGCCAGCGCAGGAAGCGCAACAGGTAATTGAGCGAGGCGGCCCCCACCACGGCGGCCGGCCCGTGCCAGGAGACCGCGGCCAGGGCCATGCGCAGGGTCTCGCCGCCGGTCCACCCGGCGTAGGCGATGTAGAAGCCGGCCGCCGCCAGCAGGCCCAGGGACAGCGTGCGCCGCGACGGCAGTCGCAGCGGCGGTGCGGGCGGTTGTGCTAAGGTCAAGCGGGCCTCCTTGCCGGGGAGCGCTACCAATGGGTTATTCTACGCCCGCGCGGCGGCTGGCACGATGGCCGGGCACGGCCGCGATGACCGCGCCGGGCGGCCAGCAAGAGGTAAGACAATGGCATCCGATGTCGACGAACTGACCATCAGTTACACCGAGGACGGCGTGGAGGTCGTCAAGGAGCTGGACAAGGAGGTGCTGAGCAAGGGGGCCTGGTCCACCATCATCTTCCGCTACCGCGAGTGGAACCGGCAGAAGCAGGCCTACGGGCCAGACAAGTATTCCATCCGCCGCTACCAGAAGCGCAACAACGAGTACCGCCAGAAGTCCAAGTTCAACATTTCCAGCCGGGACCAGGCGCGCAAGCTCATCGACGTGCTGGAGCGCTGGCTCGAGGAACCCGAGACGGACTGATCGTGACCGCCGAGGATGCCCGCCGCTGGATCCGCCACCCGGTGGACGTGCCCATCGCGTGCCAGGTGACGGGCGGTCCGGCGCCGGCGGCCCGTGCCGTGCGCGACGTGAGCGAGGGCGGGCTGTCGTTCCACACCGCCGGGCCGCTGGCACCGGGCAGCCGGGTGCGCATCACCATCGACCTGGTGCGGCCGCCCTTCACCGCCACCGCGGTGGTGGCCTGGTGCCGGCCGGAAGGCGACGGCTGGCTGGTGGGGGTGGGCTTCGAGGCCGAGGACGTGGGCTACCGGGCGCGCATGGTGGAGCAGTTGTGCCACATCGAGCAGTACCGCCGGCGGGTGCGGGAGGAGGAGGGGCGCGAACTCAGCGCCCAGGAGGCGGCGCTGGAATGGATCGCGCGCCACGCGCGGGATTTCCCCCGCTGAGGCGGCGTGTTCAGGCGTCCAGGTCGGGAATGAGCCGGCTCTCCAGGCGGGCGATGGAGTCTTTCAGTGCCAGCTTCTTTTTCTTCAACCGCCGCAGCTGGAGCTGATCCACCAGCGGGCTTTCCGCCAGGCGGCTGATCACCTCGTCCAGGTCGCGATGCTCGATGCGCAGCGCGTGCAGGCGCCGGCGGATGGCCTCCTGTTCCTCGTCGATCATGTGCCGCGTCGTTGTCCGCTGGGCCGGCGGCCGCCCCGGGCGGCGGCTGGGTTACACTTGGCCGCAATTGTAGCAGTATCCACGGAGTCCCCGCCGCGGGCCAGTCGATGGATCAGGAACTGCGCCACCTGTGCCGCTGCCTGCGCCAGGCCGCCAGCGGGCCGCTGGGCCGGCCGGCGGCCGCGCGCCGCAAGGCCGACGGCAGCCTGGTCACCGGCGCCGATCTCGCCGTGCAGGCCCGGCTCGCGCGCCGCCTGCCCGCCGACTGGCCCGGGACCCGGGTGCTGGCCGAGGAAGACGCCCCCGCCGCCCAGGCCGCGCTGCTGGCGGCGCGGGACGGGGGCGGGCTGTGGGTGCTGGATCCCCTGGACGGCACCACCAACTTCGCCTGGGGCCTGCCCTGGTACTCGGTCTCCTGCGCCCTGCTGGACGGGGCCGGCACGCTGCTGGCCGCGGTGTGGGACCCCCACCGCGACGAGTGTTTCGCCGCCCGCCGCGGCGGCGGGGCCTGGCTCGACGGCGTGCCGCTGGCGCCGCCCCCGCCGCCGGCGGCGCTGGCCGACTGCATCGCCCTGGTGGATTTCAAGCGCCTGCCGCCGGACCTGGCCGTGCGCCTGGCCCGCCGGCCGCCCTGGCGCTCCCAGCGCAACTTCGGCTCGGTGGCGCTGGAGTGGTGCTGGCTGGCCGCCGGCCGCGGCCACCTGTACCTGCACGGCGGGCAGCACCTGTGGGACTGTGCCGCCGGCAGCCTGGTCCTGGCCGAGGCCGGCGGCCGGGCCCTGACCCTGGACGGCGGCCCGGTGATGGATGCCCGCCTGGGCCAGCGCTCGGTGGTGGCGGCGCGGGACGGGGCCCTGTTCGAGCAATGGCGGGCATGGCTGGCGGGTTGAGGCGGCTGCTGCTGGCCGCCCTGGTGGCCGCCGTGGCGGGGTGCGGCGATCCCCCGGACCGGCTGGCGCGGGTCAAGGAGCGGGGCGTGCTGCGGGTGCTCACCACCCAGGGCCCCACCACGTTCTACGAGGGCCGCGACGGGCTGGCCGGGCCCGAGTACGAGATGGCGCTGGACTTCGCCCGCTGGCTGGAGGTGCGCCTGGAGATGCTGCCGCGGGAAGGCGTGGCCCACGTCCTGGCCGACCTGGAGGCCGGCGGGGCCGACCTGGCCGCGGCCGGGCTGTCCCGCACCCCGGAGCGGGCCCGGCGCTTCCTGTTCGGCCCGGTCTACCAGCAGGTGCAGCAGCAGGTGGTGTGCCGTCGCGGCGGGGCGCGGCCGCGCGCCCCGGCCCACCTTGCCGGGCTGGCGCTGGTGGTGCCCGCGGGCACCAGCTATGCCGAGCGCCTGCGGGTGCTGGCACGCGGGGTCCCGGACCTGCGCTGGACCGCCGAGCCGGAGCTGGACACCGAGACGGCGCTGGAGCGGGTGTGGCAGGGCAAGGCCGACTGCACGGTGGCCGATTCCAACATCGTGGCCGTGGTGCGGCGCTACTTCCCCGAGCTGTCGGTGCGCTTCGCCCTGGGCGAGCCCGACGAGCTGTCGTGGCTGTTTCCCGCGCGGGCCCGCTCGTTGCAGGAGGCGGCGCGGGAGTGGTTCACGCAGTATGCCGCCGGCGGCGGGCTGCAGCGGCTGCACGAGAAGTACTACGGCCACATCGATGCCTTCGACTACGTGGACGTGCGCGCCTTCCGCCGCCGCCTCCGCACCGTGCTGCCGCGCTACCGGCCGCTGTTCGAGTCCGCCGCCGCCCGCCACGGCCTGGACTGGGTGCTGCTGGCCGCGCTGTCCTACCAGGAGTCCCACTGGAACCCGCGCGGCCAGCAG
>JALSIK010000034.1 GCA_026990045.1 Chromatiales bacterium
TTGTCGGCCGGCGGCGGCAGCCCGTCCATTGCGCCGTTGGCCTCGGCCACCCGGCGCTGGTAGGCGGCGGCCGGCTTGTAGAACATGTGCGCGAACTTGGACCAGAACACGGTCCCGAACAGGACCGTGGCCGCGGCGACGAAGAGCCAGAAGAAGACCGTGGCCCACAGGCCCGCGTCGCGCCACTGGAGGAAAGACCAGATCAGCGCAAAGGTGGTGGTGGCCAGCAGCGAGAGCACGAACAGGTCGGCCCGCACGATGCGGTACCAGGGATGGCCCTCGGCGGCCACGTCCACCCGGATGAAGAACCAGAACCAGTACCCGCCCACGCACACCATGAGCGCGCCGATGTGCCACAGGGCGGGGACCCAGGCCGGCGGCGCCTCCGCCTCGGGATAGGCGAACACCAGGATCGCGGTGGTGACGATGAAGAAGATGAAGCCGTACATGGTGAGCAGGTGCGCCACGCGCCGCCGCGGGTTGCAGAACTCGCCGGAGGCGAGCACGTCGTGCGCGGCCGTGGCCACGGCGATGGCCACCCGTTCCCCGCCACCCAGGCGGCGCGTGGCCATGGCGTCCGATTCCTTCTTGTAGCGGAAGAAGTACTTGGCGCTCTTCTTGTGGAGCGTGTCCAGGATGGTCCCGCCGGCGACCAGCAGCGCCATGACGATGACGTAGATCTGCATCACCAGCGGGGTGATGTACGAGGGCGCATCGGCGATGGGATTGTATGTCAGCATCAGCCCTTCCTCCCTTGATTGTTGTGCGTTGGTTGGGGCGATGGGTGGCCGCCTCGGGGCCGGACGGGATGCCGGGGGCTCCCCGCCTCGCGGGCCACGCGGCCCGGCCACCTGTTCAGTATAGCCGGGAAATCGTGCTTGTAACTCCCACGGTTTCTCTGGATATTTGCCGCCGAGGGGCCATGCCCCCGGCCGCCGCCGCGGGAATGGTCAGTCCAGGACCGGGAAATGCACCAGCTTCCGCAGCAGGGGGGTGGCCCGCAGGCGGGTGTGGGCCGAAAAAGGCCCGGACCCCACGTGCTCTTCTTCCACCAGCCCCACGAAGCCGGCGAACCGGCGCAACGTGCGCATGGAGTGAGCATGGCGGACCTGCTTTTCCGGCGTGGCGTAGGGGCGGGCCGGCGCCTCCTCGGCCAGGACGGGGAAGGCGTGCAGGAAGTGGCCGCTGTAGAACTCCTCCAGGCGCCAGGCGTGGCCGTGGCGCGCGAGCAGGTAGAGGGTGAAGGCCCAGGCCTGCTGGATGAAAGGCAGGTCCGGATAATGGTCGGAGTAGGCCCAGTTGAATTTGGCCACGTGGGTCCTGAACAGCGTCGGGTAGACCGCCGCCAGGCCGCCCCCATCGAGGAGACGGCGGCATTCCCGGCTGGGGATGAAACGCCCGCGGTACTTGCGGATGAGCCCGGCCAGCTCCGCCACCACCCGGGTCACGTGCACGGGTTCGAATTCCTGTTCGCGGTTGATGTTCCCGAACCGGGTCAGCTCGGCGTATTTTTCCTCCCCCAGCCACCTGCGGGCGGCCTCGCGGCACACCGCGCGGGGCAGGTTGCCCTTGGCCGTGGCCTTGAGGCCCTTGTCGCCCATGGCTTCCACCAGCACCCCGAACAGGATCAGCACCGGGGCGGCGGCCACCTGCTGCGGCGCCTCGTTGATCCGGATCAGGTCGGGGGAGTCGAAGGGGAAGTAGACCAGGCGATGGACCTGTTCCGGCGACAAACCGTGGAACACCTCCTGCGGGGATCGGTTGTGCTCCGCCATGTATGCCTCGGCGAAGGCCTGCACGTCGCGCAGCGTATCGAAGCTGTGCGCCGCCAGTGCGCGTTCCAGTTCTTCCGCCGCCCCCGGCGGGTGGAGATGTCCCGCCGTGAACGGCACCTGGCAGCAGCGGCCGTAGGGCGTGCCGCTGCCGCAGGGGCAAGGGGCATGGGGTTCGGGCTGGTCCACGATGGCTGTTTCCTTTCCGGCGGGCCGGTGGACGGGGGGTACCAGGTCAGTGCAGGCAGCAGCGCTTGTACTTTTTCCCGCTGCCGCAGGGGCAGGGATCGTTGCGCCCCACCTTGGGCGTGGTCCGCCTGACGGTTGCCTGGCCCGGGCCGATGCGGGTTCCGAACCGTTCGTGGAGCCGCGCGACGGCATCGGCGATGACTTCCGCCACGTCTTCGCCGCCATCCCGGTCTCCCCCGTCTTCGCGACCCCGGGCCAGGCGCCGGATGGGCGCGGCGTATTCCTCCAGCAGTTCCCGGTCCCGGCCGGAAAGCGGCGGCCACAGGCGCAGGCCGCGCTCGAACCCGGCGCACCAGTCCGCGGTGACGGTTTCGCCGGAGTCGCGGGCCTCGAGGAGGATGGGCTCGAACAGTCCCGCGGCCAGCACGGAAGAAACCCGGTCGTGGAAAAACATGAGGGCACTCAGGCAGTCCGTCGCCTCCGCCTCGCCGTCCCACACGGGCGCATGCTCGTCGCCGCCCCAGATCTCCGGGAGCCAGCGCGAGGGCATCACCACCGCCGGCGCGCAGAGCACCGCCGCCATGTAACCGTCCAGCTCCGAGAGATTCATGATGCCGCCGTCGCCCCCATGGCGATTCAACACGTACTGGATGAGTGCCATGGGATCGGACCCGTCCGGCCTTTCCGGCGGGGCTTCGAGCCCCCCCAGGCGGCCGTAGTCGGGGCGCGGGGTGTCGCGTGTCTCCCGCAATCCCAGCTCGATCTCCACGTCCTCCAGGTCACCGGCACACTGGATGTCCACGCAATCCCTGGCGAACAGGGCGCGCACTTCGTCGATGAGCTCCACCGCCCGGAGATCGATGATCCGGCCCATCAGCAGGCCGTTGAGCATGGGGCAATCTTCCGCCGGCTGCCGCAGGTAATCCCGGTACACCTCCAGGACCCGCCCGCGCAGCGCGGGATGGTGCTGCGCCACTTCTGCCAGCGCATCCACCGCCATGATGCGGGCGAATTGCTTGCGCGCCGGGTCACGCAGGATCGCCACCGCGGCGGGGATGGCGGGCTCGCCGATGAGCCCCATGACCCGCGGCAGTTCCTCCAGCGCCCAGTCGTCATCGCACAGGTCATCGAAGCACCCGGCCAGCGCCGGCGCGGCCGCGGCCGCCCGGAGCTGGCCCAGGGTGCGCCAGGCGTGAACCGGGACCCATACCTCGTCGCTGTCACCGGGCATGTTGTGCAGTTCCGGGTCCCGGACCAGGGCCACCAGCGCAGGCACGTCGTCGTCCGTGAACCCGTGGGCCAGGTAGTCGGGCCAGTCGCCTGACGGGTCGGGCTCGCCGAGCCGGAACAGGATGTCGGTGGTGGCGGTCATGTTTTTTTCCATGGGCATGGCGGCGCCCGGCAGCTGCTCCCTCACGGCCCGCCTCGCCCGGGCCCCGCGACCGACTTTACCGCAGACCCGCCGCCTGGAGAAGACGGCTCCAAGTTACTGATTTCCCAGGGCATCTGAGCCAACACCCGGGAAGTCCGGGAGGGCGGTGAGGCCGCCGGCACGGCCGCGGCGGACCGGTGTCCATTTGCATCCCTCACCCTGCCCCTGTCCCCGCGGGGAGAGGGCCGGGGTGAGGGGGATCCTGGAGGCGGCCGGGGGCTGGCTGCGGGGAAACGCGCGGCCGCATCCCGCTTCCTGGTGCGATGGCTGCGCGATCACACCCTACGGACATCCGGCATCTGAACTCCGACACCTTGATATCTGATATCCGAGCCCGGCGGGTTGGTTTGGTCCCGGGTTCAGTGGGAGGTGCCCTCGGAGCGGTGGATCTTGTTCCAGACGTTGTACTTGCCCGAGGGCTTGTTCATGGGCAGGCGTTTGATCTCCTTCAGGGTGGCGGCGTCGTAGACCACCACCGCGCCGTCCGGGTCCCAGATGCTGAGCAGGGCATGGCGGCCATGGCGGTCGAACTCCACGTGGGCGGCGGTCTTGCCCGGGGCGGGGCGCAGGGTCTTCACGATCTCCAGGGTGCGCTTGTCGATGACGTGCACCGCGTCGCGGTGGGGACCGAAGAACACGTCCACCCAGGCGTAGGGGGTGTTCTCGTGGCTGCGCATGAAGAAGCCGGGCCCCAGGGTCTCGATGCGCTTGATGGTGCGCCAGGTCTTCATGTCGATGACGCTCACCTCGCCCCGGCGCAGGTTGGGCGTGGCCAGCACCCGCCGGCCCCGGTAGTCGAAGGTGATGCCCGAGCCGAGATGGGGCAGGCCGTCGAGGTCCAGCTCGGCCACCTTGCGCCTCACGTTGAGGTTGACCACCTGGCCCTTGCCGCCGCCGCGGGCGGCGCCCATGACGTGGTCGTAGGCCTGGTCGAAGAAGAAGTCGTCGAGGATGGCGTCGAGGCGGATGCGCTGGATGGGGAACGGCCCCGGCTCGGCCAGGCCCTCGCCCAGGCGGTAGTCGTGGACCAGGCCGCGGTAGACGGGGCGCGGATGGTCGGCGTACTGGATCTCCCAGATCTCGGGGATGTCCTTGAGCGCGGCGATGAAGCTCTCGCGGGGCGGGGCGGTGTAGACGGCGCTCACGCGCGAGCTGTTGCCGTGGTCGTCGCGCACCGGGATCACGCGCAGCAGGCCGAGGTCGGCGGCCCGCAGCAGCACCAGGGTGTGGGGCAGGGTGTTGGCCACCATGACGTAGCGGCCGTCGCCGGAGACGGCCAGGTTGCGGGTGTTGATGCCGGCGCGGATCTCGGCCGTGGTCTGCAGCCGGTACAGGTCGAAGCGGCTGATCCAGCCGTCGCGCGAGGCGAAGTAGACGAAGCGGCCGTCGGGCGAGAACTTGGGCCCGCCGTGGAGGGCGAAGCGGGTGGGAAAGCGGTGGAGGGGAACCAGCCGGTCGCCGTCGAGCACGGTGACGTGGTGGTCACCCAGCTCCACCACCACGAACAGGTTGAGGGGGTCGGCGTCGAACACCGGCGGCCCGGACGGGTCGGGGCCGGGGCGCAGCAGGCGGTGGCTGGCGCGGATCCGCTCCGCGCCCCACACCGGCGGCCGCGGCAGGGGGGTGTAGATGTACGCCACCAGGGCCTCGATCTCGGCCGCCGTGAGCCGCCCGCCGAAGGCGGGCATCTGGGTGGCGGGCCGGCCGCGGGCGATGACCGCCGCCGCCCGGGCGCGCTCGAGCCGGCGCAGGTTCTCCGGCAGCAGGGCCGGGCCCATGGCCCCCAGGCGCCCGGCGCCGTGGCAGCCGGCGCAGTGGCGGGCATAGAGGGCGGCGGCCTCCTCCGGCGCGGCGGCGGCCGTCCCGGCCCATGCCGCCAGCACCAGCAGCGCCGCCGGGACCAGTGCGGGGCTGCGCGTCATACCTATTTATATACGATGGCCCGCCGCCGGCGGTAGGGCGTGACCTGCAGCCGCGGGCCGGTGGCCGTGATCCCCAGCTCGTCGTCGTCCAGGTAGCAGGCGGGGTCCTCGGCCCAGGGGTCGCCGGTGAGCTGCCACGCCCGCACCCGGGTGTTGCCGCCGCAGATGGCGCGGTAACCGCAGGCGGCGCAGCGCCCCTTGAGCGGTCGCGGCCGGCGCTTGAGCCCCGCCATGAGGGGATCGGAGACATCCTGCCAGATCTCGGAGAAGGGCCGCCGGCGCACGTTGCCCAGGGTGTAGTCCCACCAGAAGGTGTCGGGATGCACGTCGCCCACGTTGTCGATGTTGGCGATGTTGACCCCGGAGCTGTTGCCGCCCCACTTCTCCAGCCGCCGCTGCAGGCGCGGCGCCAGGTGGGGAAAGCGGCGCCGGGCCCACAGCAGCAGGTAGACCCCGTCGGCGTCGTTGTTGCCGGTGACGAACTCGCGCGGGCACCCGGCCCGGATGCCGTCCCAGCAGGTGGCGAACAGCAGGTCCATGGCCTCGCGGGTCATGCGGTGGACCACGTCGTCCTTGCGGTTGCGGTTGCCGCGCCCGCCGTAGTTGAGGTGGGAGAGATAGAACTTGTCGATGGCCTCGCGCTCCATGAGCTCCAGCAGCGCCGGCAGGTCGCCGGCGTTGTCGCGGGTGAGGGTGAAGCGGATGCCCACCTTGATGCCGGCGTC
>JALSIK010000035.1 GCA_026990045.1 Chromatiales bacterium
GTGGTGGAGTCGGTCATGAGCGAGAAGCTGTGGGAGTTCTTGCTGGAACACCCGGCCGATGCCCGTGCCGTGGCCTCCAAGGTGGTGGAGGCGGCCCGGGCCCGCGAGGCCGCCCGCAAGGCGCGGGAGATGACCCGGCGCAAGGGGGCCCTGGACGTGGCCGGGCTGCCGGGCAAGCTGGCCGACTGCCAGGAGAAGGATCCCGCACTGTCGGAGCTGTTCCTGGTGGAGGGCGATTCCGCCGGCGGCTCGGCCAAGCAGGGCCGTGACCGGCGGTTCCAGGCGGTGCTGCCCCTCAAGGGCAAGATCCTCAACGTGGAGAAGGCCCGCTTCGACAAGATGCTGTCCTCGGCCGAGGTGGGGACCCTCATCACCGCCCTGGGCTGTGGCATCGGCGCCGACGAGTTCAACATCGACAAGCTGCGCTACCACCGCATCATCATCATGACCGACGCGGACGTGGACGGCTCCCACATCCGCACCCTCCTGCTCACGTTCTTCTACCGCCAGATGCCCCAGCTGGTGGAGCGAGGCCACATCTACATCGCCCAGCCGCCGCTGTACAAGGTGAAGAAGGGAAAGCAGGAACGATACGTGAAGGATGATGCAGAACTTGGCGCCTATCTGCTGCAAACTGCGCTGGAAGGTGCCGAACTCCGGGTCAACCCGGAGGCCCCGCCCATCACCGGTGAGGCCCTGGAGTCGCTGGCCCTGGCCTGGGACGCGGTGAACCGCTCCATCCAGCGCCTGGAGCGGCGCTACCCGCGGGAGGTGCTGGAGAAGATGATCACCATGCCGCCCGTGGACGACGCCATGCGCCTGGATGCCAAGGCCATGCAGGGGTGGCTGGAGGAGCTGGCCGGGCGCCTGGGCAGCGCCGAGAGCGGCGGGGTGCGCTACCGGCTGGGCCTGCAGCCCCGGGCCGACGGCGACCCGGTGGTGCGCATCGAGATGGAGCGCCACGGGGTCACCAGCGAGTACCTGCTGCCGCTGGACTTCTTCGACTCCGCCGAGTACCACGCCATGCGCGACCTGGGAGCGAAGATCAACGACCTGCTGGAGCCCGGCGCCTGCATCCGGCGCGGCGAGCGCAAGCGGGAGGTCCAGAGCTTCCGCGAGGCCATGGAATGGCTCATGGAAGAGGCGGCCCGGGGACAGAACATCCAGCGCTACAAGGGCCTGGGCGAGATGAACCCGGAGCAGCTGGCCGAGACCACCATGGACCCGGCCACCCGCCGCCTGCTCCAGGTCCAGATCGAGGATGCCATCGCCGCCGACGAGATCTTCACCACCCTCATGGGCGACCAGGTGGAACCGCGCCGGGAATTCATCGAGCAGAACGCCCTGCTGGTGTCCAACCTGGACGTCTGACGGGGACCGGAACAGCCGTCCCCGGCTCCACGGCTCCGCAGCGGGAGCGGCGCTGTCAAAGGGTGGCGAGGATGTTGAGACAGCGGCGCTTGAGTTCCGCCGCCTTGTCCTCGTCGATGACCAGCTCCATGAGTTTCTTGCACCGGATCACGGCCTGCTCCAGCCCCTCGCAGGTGTCCGGGGCCTCCTGCAGGATGCGGACGATGCGCCCCGCCTGGTCCCCCAGCACCTGCTCCGCCGCCGCGATGAGCCGTTCCTTCACCGGGGCGATGGCGGTGTCCGGGATCCCCACCGGCAACGGTTCGGGTCCGTCCGCCACCGGGGCGATGAACCCTTCACGCATGAGGCCCTCCAGCACCGCTTCCAGGTCGTCGAATCCCGCCGCCTTGCCGTGCAGCGCCGACAGGTCGGAATGACCGTCCACCAGGATGAGCGCCAGCCGCCGGCGTCCCTGCAGGTGGTACTTGCGGCTGGCCAGCTCCTCACGGCCCTTGTCGGTGCGGGCGAATACGATCCCGGGGTTCACGGCGCGCCCGTCATTCGCTCAGGATCCGGATGATGCGGCGGATGAGGTTGATGGTCACCACCACGTAGACGGCCCCGAACAGGAAGATGACGGCCACCACCAGCTGCAGCACCTCCGACGACAACCGGCCCAGGAACGGCATGGCCACGTACCCGGCCGCGAACAGCCCCACCAGGGACACCAGGAAGGTCCAGTTGCGCCCGATGATCCCGCCCTGCATCTCGCCCTTGAGGCTCACGGCCATGTACAGGGCGTAGAACATCGCCAGCACCGCCGCGAATTCCACGGCGAACACCACGTTCATGCTCATGACACCATGCCTCCCGAATCCCCGCCGCCGGGCCGGGATTCCTTTTCCGTGGACGGATGGTCGGCCCATGGGCACACGGCCCCCGGCTCTTTGGAAACCCCGTCGGATTATGATCCCAACGCCATGATTTTTCTGTAAGACATTTCTGAAACCGCTGTGGGATGTCGCCTACACGACACCTGCTTCCTCCAGCACCGGCCGCCCTGCCCCCGCGGGCGGCCCGGGCCGCGAAACGAGAACCCGTTCGCATGCAAACGGTCCCTTGCCCGCTAGGGTGCCGGCCGGGCCGCGGCGAAGCCGGCTCCCCGCCGCCGGCGCCAACCCCAAGGGGCGCCCGCGCCGTTATGGATGTGCAAGCAACGAGGGAGGACGTCACGTGCGTACCGTGAAAATCATCAAGTACCTGTTCACGTTCATCGGCCTGGGCATGCTGGGGGGCGCCGCGCTGCTCTACGGCAACACCAGGGACTTTCTCGACACCGCGGCCCGGGCCGAGGGGGTGGTGGTGGACCTGGTGCAGCGCCGGCCCGGCACCGGATCCCACCGCTACACCTATGCCCCGGTGGTGCGCTACACCACGGCGGCGGGGGAGACGGTGGAATTCGTATCGCGCACGTTTTCCACCGCGCCGTCCCACGACCGCGGGGAGCGGGTCACCGTGCTCTACGATCCGGCGCGGCCGCGGGAAGCGACCATGACCGGCTGGTTCGAACTGTGGGGCGGGGCCGCCATCGTGGGCGGCATCGGCGCGGCGTTCCTGGCCTTCGGGGTGCTGTTCATGGTGCTGGACCGCGGCGGGCGCCGGAAACTCCGCGAGACGGGCGTGCCGGTGACCGCCACCATCACCGGGGTGGAGCAGAATACCCTGCTGGAGGTCAACGGCCGCCACCCGTGGCGCATCACCGCCCGCTGGCGAGACCCGGCCACCGGCACCGAGCACGAATTCCGCAGCGCCAACCTGTGGCAGGATCCATCGCCCCACCTCGACGGCGACGCCATCCGGGTCTACGTGGAGCGCGGCAATCCCCGCCGCTACTACATGGACGTCTCCTTCCTGCCGGGCGAGGCCTGAGGCCGCCTGAAGCCGCCCACCCGGCGGGGCGGGGCCGGGGCGGCCCTTTTCCGCGCCCTCAGGCGGCGTGGGTGGCGTCGTGCTCGCGGTGGTAGTCCAGCACCCGCTGCACCTCGTTGCGCGAGCCGAGGATCACGGGCACGCGCTGGTGCAGGCCCTCGGGCTCGAGTTCCAGGATGCGGCTGCGGCCGGTCACCGCCATGCCCCCCGCCTGCTCGACGATGAAGCCCATGGGGTTGGCCTCGTACAGCAGGCGCAGCTTGCCGGTCTTGCCCGCGGCCTTCATCTTCTCGTCCAGCGGGTACATGAAGATCCCGCCGCGGGTGAGGATGCGGTGCACCTCCGCCACCATGGAGGCGATCCAGCGCATGTTGAAGTCCTCGCCCCGCGGGCCCTCGCGCCCGGCCAGGCACTCGTCCACGTAGCGGCGCACCGGCGGCTCCCAGAAGCGCATGTTGGAGGCATTGATGGCGAACTCGCGGGTGTCCGCCGGGATGGTCATGTTGGGATGGGTGAGCACGAACTCGCCGATGTTCTGGTCCAGGGTAAACCCGTTGACCCCGTTGCCGGTGGTGAGCACCATCATGGTGGACGGCCCGTACAGGGCGTAGCCCGCGCACACCTGCTCGGTGCCCGGCTGCAGGAAGGCCTCGGCCGAGGGCCGGGTGCGGCATTCGCCCGGGCAGCGCAGGATGGAGAAGATGGTCCCCACGGACACGTTGACGTCGATGTTGGAAGAACCATCCAGCGGGTCGAAGGTGAGCAGGTACTTGCCCCGCGGATAGCGTTCCGGGATGGGGTAGACGTCCTCCATCTCCTCCGAGGCCATGGCCGCCAGGTGGCCGGCCCACTCGTTGGAGCGCAGGAACACCTCGTTGGCGATGACGTCCAGCTTCTTCTGGGTCTCGCCCTGCACGTTCTCGCTCCCGGCCGAGCCCAGCACGCCCACCAGGGCGCCGTGGTTGACGGCATTGGAGATCACCTTGCAGGCGGTGACGATGTCGTTGAGCAGGGAGGTGAAGTCCCCGGTGGCGCCGTCGATGTGGCGCTGCTCCTCGATGATGAACTGGGTCAGGGTGATGCGGCCGTCTTGCATGGCGAGCCCTCGAAAGTCCGGTTGCAATGGGGCCGCAAGTATATCTTTATTTCAGAATATGGTGAATTGCCGTTATTTCCCTTCGCATTGCGCGGGATCGGAAGGCAGCCGCCGCAGCTCCTCCACGCTGGCCTCGATCCAGTCCCGGGCCTCGGCCAGGATCTCCTCCGGCGTGCGGCCGGCGGTGGCGATGGGCGGGCCGATGCGCATGCGGATGCAGCCGGGCCGCTTGAAGAAGGCCCGCCGGGGCCAGAAGTCGCCGGCGTTGTGGGCCACCGGCACCACGGGCGCCCCGCTCTCGGCGGCCAGTACTGCGCCGCCCACCTTGTAGCGGGTGCGCTGCCCGGGCGCGGTGCGGGTGCCCTCGGGAAACACCACCACCCACAGCCCCTCGGCCAGCCGCGCCCTGCCCTGCGCCACCAGCTGGCGCACCGCGGCGCGGCCGGTCCCGCGCTTGATGGCGATGGGCCGGACCATGGCCAGGCCCCAGCCGAAGAAGGGCACCCACAGCAGCTCGCGCTTGAGGACGTAGACCTGGGGCGGGAACACCCGCTGCAGGGCCAGGGTTTCCCACGTGGACTGGTGCTTGCAGAAGACGATGGCCGGCCCCGGGGGGATGTGCTCGCGGCCTTCCACCGTCCACTTGACGCCGCACAGCCGCTCCAGGGTCCAGAGATTGAAGGCGGCGAAGCCGCCGGCGATGCGGTAGCGCAGGCGGAACGGCAACGGGAACGCGGCCACGATGACGGTGGCGAGGACCACCGCCGAGGCCGCCATGCCCAGGGAGAACAGGGCCGAGCGCAGGAACCTGATCATGGGGCGGCGGCGTCCTCCGCCAGCAGGGCCTCGGCCGCCGCCGCCAGGTCCCGGTACACCGGCACGCCGTCGAGGCCCTCGCCCCGGGCCAGGGTGCGCCGGCCCTTGCCGGTCTCCACCAGGATGGGCCGCGCCCCCACGGCGCGCGCCGCCTCCAGGTCGCGCAGGGAGTCGCCCACCACCGGCACGCCGGCCAGGGACACCTGGAAGCGCCGCCCGATCTCCTCCAGCAGGCCCGGCGCCGGCTTGCGGCAGGCGCAGCCGTCACCGGGGCCGTGGGGACAGAAGAACACCCCGTGCACGCGGCCCCCCGCCTCCGCCAGCAGCCGGTGGAGCTTGTCGTGGATGCGGGCCAGGGTGGCCAGGTCGTAGTAGCCGCGGGCGATGCCCGACTGGTTGGTGGCCACGGCCACCTGCCAGCCGGCCTGGTTGAGGCGGGCGATGGCCTCCAGGCTGCCGTCGATGGGCACGAACTCCTCCGGCGACTTGATGTAGTCGTCGGAGTCGTGGTTGATGACCCCGTCGCGGTCGAGAATGACGAGTCTGGTTTCAGGCATGGTTGGCGTTGGTCATTGAGGTCTCGGGGCCCGGGGCGATTGCCCGGGCCTCTTCGGGCGGCCGGGCACCGCCCGCCGGTCACTGACACCATGCGTTGCGGGACGAGGCACGAGTCCCGGCACCCGGCCGCCAGTCCCCGGTCCCCTTCAGTCCCGGAATTCCGACACCCGGATCCGCCCGTCCACCATCTTCGCCTCGCGCTGCATGATTTTCTCCATCTTGTCCCAGAAGGCCCGTTTCAGATCGAAATCGGCGGAGATGGCGGTGCCCATGAGCAGGATGAAC
>JALSIK010000036.1 GCA_026990045.1 Chromatiales bacterium
CACCCGGCACCGGCGCCGGCATCCGGCAGCGGCTGTCCAGCAATGCCAGGGGCCGGTCCGTCGATGCCTCCAGCAGCCACAGCTCGAACTGATCGGCCAGGGGAAAGGGCACGCGGCGGGCGAACCGTTCCAGGGCCGCCACCAACTGGCTGCCGGCCTGCTGAATGGCCGCCAGGTTCATGGTGGACAAGAGGGGTGCGCGGCGCAGCCCATCGCGGGCGCTCCAGCGGCCGTAGCGGATGTCCATCACCTGGCAGTCTTCCGTCTCGCCGCCGTCCGCCGCCTGCAGATCGTGGTCGTCCAGGTACAGCCCCCACTCCACGCCGTCGATGCTCACGGCCTCGCCGTCGGCGGTCGCCACCACCTGCATCACTCCCCGGTACGGGCTCAACATGCGCTGGGCATAACACCGCACCGCTGACGCATCGATTGGTGTGTCGTAAATATCCATATTTAAAGCATAGACGACCGGGCCGCCTGCTTCGCGCGCCGGCGGCCGCCCGGTAGAATGATTCCATGGAGCTGTTCGACACCCACTGCCACCTGGACGCACCGGAATTCGACACCGACCGCGCGCAGGTGCTGGCCCGGGCCCGGGCCAACGGCGTGCACCACATGGTGGTGCCGGGCGTGGACGCCGCCGGCTGGGATGGCCTGCTGGCGCTGTGCCGCGCCGAGTCGGGCCTGTACCCGGCCCTGGGCCTGCACCCGGTGTACACCGCCCGCCACCGGGACCGGGACCTGGACGACCTGGCCCGGCGGCTCGAGGCCGGCGGCCTGGTGGCCGTGGGCGAGATCGGGCTGGACTTTCACGTCGAGGATGCCGACGAGGAGCGCCAGCAGGCACTGCTGGAGGCCCAGCTCGCCATGGCCCGCGACGCCGGCCTGCCGGTGATCCTGCACGTGCGCAAGGCCCACGACGCCATGCTCGCCACCCTGCGCCGGCTGCGCGTGCGCGGCGGCCTCGCCCATGCCTTCAACGGCAGCCTGCAACAGGGCCTGGCCTATCACGACCTGGGTTTCTGCCTCGGCTTCGGTGGCATGCTCACCTACGAGCGTTCCACCCGCCTGCGGCGGCTGGCGCGCGAGCTGCCCCTGGAGGCCATCGTGCTGGAAACCGACGCGCCGGATCTCACCGTCGCCGCCCACCGCGGGGAACGCAACAGCCCCGAATACCTGCCCTACTGCCTTCATGCCCTGGCCGAGGTGCGGGAGATGGACCCGGCCGAGGCCGCCCGACGGACCACCGCCAATGCCCGGCGCGTGCTCGGACTCGACGACGCCGGCTGAGACGGTCCAGGAACGCTTCGGCGCCCTGGACCGCCTCTACGGCCGCGGCGCGGTGGCGCGGCTGGCCCGGGCGCACGTGTGCGTGGTGGGCCTGGGGGGCGTGGGATCGTGGGCGGTGGAGGCCCTGGCCCGCAGCGCAGTGGGCCGCCTCACCCTCATCGACTACGATACCGTCACCGCCTCCAACATGAACCGGCAGCTGCCGGCACTGACGTCCACCCTGGGCGAGAAAAAGCACGCGGTGCTCGCGCGCCGGGTCGCCGAGATCAATCCCCACTGCGCCTGCGAAACCGTGGACGACTATCTCACCCTGGACAACGTGCGCGAGCTGATGGATCCCGCGCGCGGCTACGATTACGTCATCGACGCCATGGACAGCATCAAGTTCAAGGCGGGGCTGATCTATTGCTGCCGGCGCAACCGCATCCGCGTCATCACCACCGGGGCCGCCGGCGGGCTGACGGATCCCACGGCCGTGGCCATCCGCGACCTCACCCGCGTCCGCCACGACCCGCTGGCGGCTCGGGTGCGGGCGAAGCTGCGCGACGACTACGGATGGACCCGCAACCCCAGGCGCTACTTCGGGGTGGAGTGCGTGTTCTCCGATCAGCAGCAGGTCTATCCGCGGGCAGACGGCACGGTGGGTCCCGAGAAACCCGGCATCCGCGGCGTGCACCTGGACTGTCGCCTGGGCTACGGTTCGGCCATGTTCGTCACGGCCGCCTTCGGACTGGCCGCCGCCGGCCGGGTGGTGAACCGGCTCGCCGCCGGCTGAGGCCGCCGGTGCTACTTGCCGCGCTTGCGCCTGGACGGCTTGGGCCGACTGTTACCGTGGGTGCCGCGCCAGATCTTGCCGCGGCGGGTACGCCGATCTCCGCTTCCCATCGCTTCCTCCTGCTCAGGCCACGGTCCCGAACGAGGGATCGGTGGCATCGTGGGGTTCGGGCACCCCGGCGATGTAGCTGCCCTGGTGCACGGGCCCGCCGGGAAACAGCGTATAAAGATACTTGAGCCCGCCCTGCGCCTTCCACTTCCCGGCCATGACGGGATGCAGCTCACGGGCGTGCTCCACCTGGCCCTGCTCGCGGAAGCGATCGCGCAGGAACTTCACCACCTCCCAGTGGGCATCGGTGAGCTCGATGCCCAGCTCGCGCGCGCGGGCGGCCGCGATGTCCCGATCCCAGGGCTCGACCACGCCGGTACCGGGATGGAGCCCGAGCACCCGTTGCTCGATGAACTCGATGTCGTTCTGTGTCTTGTCGCCAGCCATCATCGTCCCTCCTCAAGTGTGACCTGCGGCGGAGACCGCCGCCAGGCATGACCCTCACCACCTTAAAGTGGGGCGGGCGCGGCGGCCTTGCAAGGGCGGGGTTCAGCGTGTGGGCAGCAGCAGCAGGCCCACCTTGACCTCGGCCCCGAAGGCGGTCATGACGTTGCCCACCTGCACGCGCAGGCGCCGGCGGCCGGCCACGCGCACTTCCAGGTAAAGACCCACCACGGCATCCTGCCGGGGGTCGTCCATCACGCCGAGATCCAGGGCAAACCGACCCTTGGGGCCGGTCTCCCCCACGTCGAGAATGGCGCCGTCGCGGTCCAGCAGCGTGACCTCGGCCCCCCGCACCGGCGTGCGGGCGCCGGCCAGGAGCACGCGGCCGGTCAGGGTTTCGGCCAGCGCCGCCGGCGCCGCCGGCAGCGGGCAGGCCAGGAGAAACAACGCGATGAGGGCCGATGGCAAACCGGCCAGACGCCATGTGAGACGCGAACCGGACATGGTGGTGGTCTCCTTGTCACATGCCATGCTCGTCCCCTTCCATAGCCGCCGCGGCAGGGACGGATTCCTTGTTGTTGTACGAAACCGGGCACCGGGCAGGAAGGAATTGCCGCCCCGGCCCCTGATCTTCTCAACCGTACGACATCTGCGCGAGGATTTCCATGGCCGCGGTCCGCAACAGGGCCCCGTTGACCCCGTCCAGCACGTACTGCACCGCCAGGGCGGCCAGGACCAGGCCCAGCAGGCGGTTGATCACGTTGCCCCCGGTCTCCCCCAGCAGCCGGGTGATGTGGCCGGCGCCCAGCAGGGCCAGGGCGGTGAACGCCATCACCACCACGACCACGGCGAACAGGGCCAGGTCGGTCGCCAGGTCCACCGGCGGCGCCGACATGAGGATGACCGTGGTCATGGCCCCGGGCCCGGCGATGAGGGGAAAGGCCAGGGGAAACACCGAGATGTCCGCCTTGTGCGCGGCCTCCTCCCGCTCCTCGTGGGTGGTGGAACGCAGCCCCGACTGGCGGGCGAACACCATGTCGATGGAGAGCATGAAGAACAGGATCCCGCCGGCGATGCGAAAGGCGTTGAGGCTGATGCCCAGGACCTCCAGCAGCCGTTCCCCCGAGAGGAAAAAGACGACGAGGATGGCGGTGGCCAGGCTCACCCCGCGCAGCGCCATGCGCCGGCGCTGGACCGGGGCCATGCCCCGGGTCAGGGTGGCGAAGATGGCCGCCACCCCCACCGGGTCGGTCACCACGAACAGGGTGACGAAGGCGTTGATGAGGCTCTCCATGGCGGCAGTGTAGCGGATCGGCGGCGGCGCGGAAGCCTTACCTCCCCGCGGCGGGACGGGGCATAATGCCGCCCGGGAAAAACGGGAGACAGGCATGCAAGAGTTCTGGGAGGCGCGCTACGCCGAGGACGGCTACGCCTACGGCACCGAGCCCAACGAGTTCCTGGTCTCGCAGGCCCACCGCCTGCGCCCCGGCATGCGGGCCCTGGCCGTGGGCGACGGCGAAGGGCGCAACGGGGTCTGGCTGGCGCGGCAGGGCCTCGAGGTCCTGTCCGTGGACTACTCCGCCGAGGGCCTGGCCAAGGCCCGGCGCCTGGCCGCCCGGCACGGCGTGACCCTGCGCACCGAGCAGGCGGATCTCACCACCTGGCCATGGCCGCGGGCGGCCTTCGACCTGGTGGCCTGCATCTTCGTCCACTTCCCGCCGGCGGAGCGCCCGCGCATGCACCACGCCATGCTCCAGGCCCTGGTTCCCGGCGGCCTCGTCATCCTCACCGCCTACCACAAGGAGCAGCTCGCCCACGGCACCGGCGGGCCGCCGGTGGAGGAGATGCTCTACACCGAGGACATGCTGCGGGAGGACTTCGCCGGGGCCGAGCTGCTGCACCTGGAGCATGCCACGGTGGAACTCCACGAAGGGAAATATCATGACGGCATTTCCAGCGTGCTGCGCCTGGTGGCGCGGCGGCCCTGAGCCCCGGCTACCACGGCATGGGCGTGCCGTCGTAGCGCAGAAACCGCCCGGACTGGTCCTGAGTGAAGCCTTCCACCAGCCGGCGCATGCCCGCGACGCTCTCGGTCACGGTGAGCGGGGCCTGGGCCCCGCCCATGCGGGTTCGCACCCAGCCCGGGTGCAAGAGCAGCACCCCCACCCCGCGCGGAGCCAGCTCCAGGGCCAGGCCCTTCATGGCCGCGTTGAGCGCCGCCTTGCTGGAACGGTAGGCATAGTCGTGCGGCCGGGTGATGTCGGCGATGGACCCCATGTGAGAAGAGATGGCCACGATGAGCCGCCGTTGCGAGCGGGCCACCATGGGCAACAGCGCCTCGCTCACGCGCATGGGCCCCAGGGTGTTGACGGCCAGGGTCCTTTCCCAGGCCGCATAGTCGATACCGCCCACGGCATCCCGGCCCCAGCGCTCCAGGTAAACGCCGGCGTTGTTCACCAGCACGTCGATGGCCTCGTCCGCCAGCGCCGCGGCCACCGCGGCGATCTGTTCCGGTTCGGTGACATCGAGGCGGTGCACGGCAAGCGCAGGATACAGGCGCCGGAACCCGGCCAGGGTCTCCGCCGTTTCCGGGTGACGACAACTGGCGTGCACGCGCCAACCGGCCTCGGCGTATTGCCGGGCCCATTCCAGGCCGAGCCCCCGGTTGGCGCCGGTGATGAAAACCGTGAACATGGATCAGCTCCCTCCGTCGCAGCCGGCCCATCATGGCGCGAAGGCGGGCCCCGGTGAAGCACCCGCGCCGGTTTTCCGCCGGGGTGGTGGTGGTACGCCGCACGGCCCGGGGCTGCCGCTACCTGCTGCTGCGGGCATTCCGGTACTGGGATTTCCCCAAGGGCCAGGTGGAGCCCGGGGAAACGCCGCTGGAGGCGGCACGCCGCGAGGTGGCCGAGGAAACGGGCATCACCCGCCTGGACTTCCGTTGGGATGACGCCCATGTGGACACCCCACCCTATGCCGGCGGCAAGGTGGCGCGTTACTACCTGGCCTTCACCGACCAGGCGGAAGTGGTCCTGGGCATCAACCCCGAGCTGGGCCGGCCCGAGCACCACGAGTACCGCTGGGTGGACTACGCCGGGGCCCGGCGCCTGCTGGGCCCGCGCGTGCGGGCGGTGCTGGACTGGGCCCATCACCTCAGCGGCTGCGACCATGGAACGAGCCCGGTACCGCCTCCCGCAGACTTCGAAACGTGAACCCCATCACACTTCAATGCCCTGACATAGGGGTTTTCCCCAATTGACATTAGGGATCTCCCCTATTGGCATTGGGGATCTCCCGGGGGTGGACGAGGGATCTCCCCAATTGACAACCCCGGCGCCGGAAGGCGATTCTCGGGCCGTGTTCTTCGAATGACGACCAGGGAGGACCTGCCGCCATGGACGCGCGCACCGCCGATGCCAGCCGGT
>JALSIK010000037.1 GCA_026990045.1 Chromatiales bacterium
CGCCGATGTCCACCAGGCACACCCCCAGCTCGCGCTCGTCGTCGGTGAGCACGCCGTGGGCCGAGGCCAGCTGCTCGAGGATGATGTCGTCCACCTCCAGCCCGCAGCGGCGCACGCACTTGACGATGTTCTGCGCCGCGCTCACCGCGCCGGTGACCATGTGCACCTTGGCCTCCAGCCGCACCCCCGACATGCCCACCGGCTCGCGGATGCCCTCCTGGTCGTCGATGATGAACTCCTGCGGCAGGATGTGGAGGATCTTCTGGTCCGCGGGAATGGCCACCGCGCGGGCGGCGTCGATGACCCGCTCCACGTCCGCCGGCGTCACCTCCTTGTCGCGGATGGCCACGATGCCGTGGGAGTTGAGGCTCTTGATGTGGGAGCCGGCGATGCCGGCGAACACCGAGTGGATCTGGCACCCGGCCATGAGCTCGGCCTCCTCCACCGCGCGCTGGATGGACTGCACCGTGGACTCGATGTTGACCACCACCCCGCGCTTGAGCCCGCGCGAGGGGTGGGAGCCGAGGCCGATGATCTCCACCTCGTTGTCCGGCGTCACCTCGCCCACGATGGCCACCACCTTGGAGGTGCCGATGTCGAGGCCCACGATGAGGTTCTTCTCGCTCTTCTTGGACATGTCGCCCTATCCCCGCTGCCCTTGTCTCTGCCCGGCGGTCCGCCCGCGAAAGCGCACCGCCATGCCGTTGCCGTAGCGCAGGTCGATGTGGCTGGCCCCGCCGTGGCGCCGGTGCAGCCCGCGGGCGTAGAACCGGGCCAGCCGCGCCAGCCGCCGGCCGAAGCCGTCCCGGCCCAGGGCCACCCGGGTGCCGTCGTCCAGCGCCAGGCGCACCGCCCCGCGCGCGTCCAGCCGCAGCTCGCGCACCTTGCGGCCCGCCCCGGCCAGCGCCGCGCCGGCCTCGCGGAACAGCGCCACCACCCGCGGCCCGCTCCCCGCGGGTCCCGCCAGCAGGGGCAGGTCAGGCGGGCCGCTGCCCGCGGGGGGACGGAACACCTCGCCGCGGGCGTTGACGAAACCGCCGCCGGCCCAGCGCGCCAGCGGCACCTGCTCGGTGACGGTGATGCGCAGGGTGTCCGGCCAGACCCGGCGCACGGCGGCCGTCTCCACCCAGGCCAGGGCCTCCACCCGCGCCCGCAGCGCGGCCACGTCCACGCTGAACAGGCCGCGGCCCACCTCGCCGGCCAGGGCCCGGCGCAGCATGGCCTCGTCCAGGTGGCGCAGGGCCCCGTGCACCTGCACCTGGCGCACCGGCAGGTGGCCCGGCTGGACCAGCCACCACCACAGCCCCGCCGTCGCGGCCGCCGCCAGCAGCGGCGGCAGCAGCCACGGCCAGCGGCGGGCCGCCGCCGCGCCCGGCCTGCGCCCCATGGCTTCAACCCGTGCGTGCACGGAACCCCTCCCCGGCGCCCCCGGCCCCGGCCCGCTCCATGGTGGCGGCCAGGATGCGCCACACCAGTTCGTCGAAATCCATCCCGGCGGCGCGTGCCGCCATGGGCACCAGGCTGTGGTCGGTCATGCCCGGCACCGTGTTCACCTCGATGATCCAGGGCCGGCCGTCGCCGTCGCACATGAGATCCACCCGCCCCCAGCCGCGGGCGCCGAGGGCGTTGAACGCCGCCAGCGCCAGGCGCTGGAGCCGCGCCTCTTCCTCCGGCGCCAGCCCGCAGGGGCAGTGGTAGCGCGTGGTGTCGGCCTCGTACTTGGCCGCGTAGTCGTAGAAGGCGTGGGGCGTCTCCAGCCGGATGAGCGGCAGGGCCCCGCCGTCGAGCACCGCGCAGGTGTACTCGGGGCCGTCGATCCACCGCTCGGCGAGGACCGGGCCGCCGTAGCGGGCCGCGGTCTCGTAGGCCGGACCCAGCTGCGCGGCGTGCTCCACCCGGGTCATGCCCAGGCTGGAGCCTTCCAGGGCCGGCTTCACCATGAGCGGCAGGCCCAGGGTGGCGGCCACGTAGTCGGGATCGGTGTCCGGCGCCAGCACCTGCCACGCGGGCGTGGGCAGGTCCACCCCGGCGAAGAACTGCTTGCAGCGCAGCTTGTCCATGGCCAGCGCCGAGGCCAGCACCCCGGACCCGGTGTAGGGCACGCCCAGGGCCTCCAGCGCGCCCTGGACCACGCCGTCCTCGCCGCCGCGCCCGTGGAGCATGACAAAGGCCCGCTCGAAACCGCCCTCCACCAGCTCCAGCAGGGCCTCGCCGCCCTGCACGTCGATGCCGTGGGCGTCCACCCCGCGCCGGCGCAGGGCGGCCAGCACCGCCTCGCCGCTCCTGAGCGAGATCTCCCGCTCCGCCGACCAGCCGCCCATGAGCACGGCCACCCGGCCCAGGTCGCCCGCCTGCGGGAACCCGGTCATGTGCCGTCCTCCCCGGGCTCGCCCACCACGTGCACCTCCGGCACCAGCTCCACGCCGGTGGCCGCGCGCACCGTCTCGCGCACCTGCGCCATAAGCGCCTCGATGTCGGCGGCGGTGGCGGTGCCGGTGTTGACGATGAAGTTGGCGTGCTTGGGCGAGACGCAGGCCCCGCCCACGCACACCCCCTTGAGCCCGCAGGACTCGATGAGGCGGGCGGCGTAGTCGCCGGGCGGGTTGCGGAACACCGACCCGGCGTTGGGCTGCTGGGTGGGCTGGGTGGCGCCGCGCCGCGCCAGCAGGGCGCGGATAAGCTCGCGCCCGGCCTCCGGCTCGCCCGGCTCCAGGCGGAAGGTGGCGGCGGCGAACCACTCCTCGCCGTCGAACCGGGGCCGCACCTGGCGGTAACCCACGTCGAAGTCCCCGGGCCCGCGATCGCGCAGGCGGCCGGCGCGGTCGATGGTGACCACCCGCTCCACCCGGTCCCAGGTCTCGGACCCCACCGCCCCGGCGTTGAGGGCCAGGGCCCCGCCCACGGTGCCGGGGATGCCGCACAGGAATTCCAGCCCGCGCAGGCCCTGGCGCACGCACTGGCGGGCGAGCTGGGCGCCGGCCAGGCCGGCCTCGGCCCGCACCCGCTCGCCGTTGAGGCGCTCGAAGCCGTTGAGCCGGCGGGTGTGGATGACGGTGCCGCGGAAGCCGCCGTCGCGCACCAGCAGGTTGCTGCCCAGTCCCAGCCACAGCAGGGGCTCGTCCGGCGGCAACCGCCGCAGGAAGGCGGCCAGGTCCTCCAGGCCGGCCGGGATGTAGAGGCGGTCCGCCGGTCCGCCCACCCGCCACGAGGTGTAGCCGGCCAGCGGCTCGCCGCACAGCACGACACCGCCCACCATGCCCCCGGCGCCGCCGATCACGGTGCGGGTCCGCTCGCCGCTCATGACCGCTTCTCCTCGCGCCGGGGCCGGGACGGGGCCGGACGCCGCAGGCGCGGCAGGCGGGCCACCAGGGGCTCGCCGCAGCCCATGCGCAGGGGCAGCCGGCGCGCCTTCATGTCTCGTCCTCCCGCTGCAGGGCGGCGCCCAGGCCCTGGGCCACCTGGCCGATGCTGCCCGCCCCCAGGGTCACCAGCACGTCGCCGTCGGCCAGCACGTCGGCCAGCACCGCGGGCAGGTGCTCCAGCTCCGGCACGAACACCGGCTCGGCCTGGCCCCGCAGGCGGATGGCCCGGGCCAGGGCGCGGCCGTCGGCGCCGGGGACGTGGGCCTCGCCCGCCGGGTACACCTCGGTGAGCACCGGCAGGTCCACCTCCGACAGCACCATGGCGAAGTCCTCGAACAGGTCGCGGGTGCGGCTGTAGCGGTGGGGCTGGAAGGCCACCACCAGCCGCCGCCCGGGCCAGCCTTGCCGGATGGCCTCCACCGTGGCCGCGATCTCCCGCGGGTGGTGCCCGTAGTCGTCCACGTGCAGCACCCGGCGCCCGCCGGGCAGGACGTACTCCCCGTAGATCTGGAAGCGCCGGCCGATGCCGGCGAAGCCCTCCAGGGCGCGGGCGATGGCGGCGTCCTCCACGCCCACCTCGCGCGCCACCGCCACCGCCGCCAGGGCGTTGAGCACGTTGTGCCGCCCGGGCAGGTTGAGGACCACCGGCAGCGGCGCGGCGCCGTCGCGGCTGACCACGGTGAAGGCGGTGCGCGCCCCCTCCTGGCGGATGTCCGCCGCCCGCAGGTCCGCCTCCTGCGCCACCCCGTAGGTGCGCACCGGGCGGGTGACCTCGGGCACCATCCCGCGCACGGTGTCGTCGTCCACGCACAGCACCGCCAGGCCGTAGAAGGGCAGGTGGTGCAGGAACTCGAGGAAGGTGGCCCGCAGGCGGCCGAAGTCGCCGCCGTAGGTGGCCATGTGGTCGGCATCGATGTTGGTCACCACCGCCAGCATGGGCTGCAGGTGGAGGAAGGAGGCATCGGACTCGTCGGCCTCCGCCACCAGGTAGCGGCCCGCCCCCAGGCGGGCGTGGGTGCCGGCGGAGTTGAGCCGGCCGCCGATGACGAAGGTGGGATCGGCCCCGCCCTCGGCCAGCACGCTGGCGATGAGGCTGGTGGTGGTGGTCTTGCCGTGGGTCCCGGCCACCGCGATGCCCACGCGGAAGCGCATGAGCTCGGCCAGCATCTCCGCCCGCGGCACCACCGGGATGCGCGCCAGGCGCGCCGCCTTCACCTCGGGGTTGGACTCGTCCACCGCCGACGACACCACCACCACGTCGGCGCCCGCCACGTGGGCGGCGTCGTGGCCGCGGTGGATGCGGGCCCCCAGCCCGGCCAGGCGCCGGGTGACGGCGTTCTCGCCCAGGTCCGAGCCGGTGACCTCGTAGCCCAGGTTGAGGAGCACCTCGGCGATGCCGCCCATGCCCGAGCCGCCGATGCCCACCATGTGGATGCGGCGGATGCGCCCCATGCCCGGTTCGGGCCGGCCCGGGTGCAGGTCGGTGGCGCGGCGCCCGTACTCAGCCACGGCTCGCCTCCAGGCACACGCGGGCCACCACCTCGGTGGCGTCGGGCCGCGCCAGCCGCCGCGCCGCCTGGGCCATGCGCAGCAGGCGCTTGCGCCCGGCGCTGAACAGCTCCTGGAGCTGCTCGGCCAGGGTCCGCGGGGTGAAGTTGTCCTGGGCCATGACCCGGGCCGCCCCGGCGGCGGCCAGGTGGCCGGCATTGCGGGTCTGGTGATCGTCCACCGCGTGGGGATAGGGCACCAGCACCGCGCCCAGCCCGGCGGCGGCCAGCTCGCTCACGGTCATGGCCCCGGCCCGGCACACGGCCAGGTCGGCCCACGCCCAGGCCTCCGCCATGTCCTCGATGAAGGGCTCCAGCCGGGCCTCCAGGCCGGCCTCGCCGTAGGCCGCCCGGGTGGCGTCCAGCTGGTCGCGGCCGGTCTGGTGCCAGACCTCGGGCCGCAGGTCCGGCTCCAGCAGGCCCAGGGCCCGGGGCACGGTCTCGTTGAGGGCGGCCGCCCCCTGGCTCCCGCCCAGCACCAGCAGGCGCAGGGGCCCGCGGCGGCCGCCGAAGCGCAGCTCCGGCACCGGCAGGGTGCAGATCTCCGCGCGCACCGGGTTGCCGGTGTACACCGCGTTGGCCCGGCCGGGAAAGGCCTCGGGGAAGCCGGTGAGGACCCGTGCCGCCAGCCGCGACAGGATGCGGTTGGTGGCGCCGGGCATGGCATTCTGCTCGTGGATGACCAGGGGGATGCGCAGCAGCCACGCCGCCACCCCGCCCGGGCCGGAGGCGAACCCCCCCAGGCCCAGCACCACCTGGGGCCGGCGCCGGCGCAGCACCCGCAGGGCCTCCCACAGGGCCTGGAGCATGCGCGCCAGGGCCGAGGCCCGCGCCCGGGCGCCGGTGCCGCGCACCGGGCGTACCGGAATGAAGTCCAGCTCGAAGCCGGCCTCCGGCACCACCCGGGCCTCGAGGCCCCGCGCGGTGCCCAGCCAGGTCACCACCGCCCCGCGCTCCGCCAGGTGGCGGGCCACGGCCAGCGCCGGGTACACGTGGCCGCCGGTGCCCCCGGCCATGATCACCACCCGCAGGCCCTGCATGGCGCCGCCGTTCATGTCCTGCACCTCCGT
>JALSIK010000038.1 GCA_026990045.1 Chromatiales bacterium
GAGCCTGCCGCGGCGGCCCGGCACGGTGCGGGAGGTGCTCTGGCAGGCCCTGCTGCGGCAGAACCTGGGCTGCAGCCACATGGCCTGGGAGAGCGGCGTGCGGGAGGGGGCCGGCCCCGACGCCTACGGCCTGGAGGCCGAGGAGGTGGCGGAGGCCCTGGCCCTGGCCGCCGAGGGGCTGCGCATCGTGCTCGTCCCGACCCCCGTCCCGGCCTATCTGGAGGAGGCCGGGGGCTTCGTCCCCTGGCGGGAGCTGCCCGCTGGCGCCCGTCCCCGGCGCCTGGGCGAGGCGGAGCTGATGGGGCGGCTCCGGGAGGGGCGGGAGGTGCCGGCCTGGTTCTCCTTCCCCGAGGTCATGGCCGAGATGCGCCAGCGCTTCCCGGCCCGCTCCCGGCAGGGCTTCACCCTGTTCTTCACCGGCCTGTCCGGGGCTGGCAAGTCCACGGTGGCCAAGGCCGTGATGGCCAAGCTCCTGGAGCTGGGGGGGCGGCCGGTGACCCTCCTGGACGGGGACGTGGTCCGCAAGCACCTCTCCAGCGAGCTGGGCTTCTCCCGGGAGCACCGGAACCTCAACATCCGGCGCATCGGCTTCGTGGCCAGCCAGATCACCAGGAACGGGGGGGTGGCCATCTGCGCCCCCATCGCCCCCTACGCCGCGGTGCGCCGGGAGGTGCGGGAGATGATCAGCCCCTACGGGGGGTTCATCGAGATCCACGTGGCCACCCCCCTGGAGGTCTGCGAGCGGCGGGACCGCAAGGGTCTGTACGCCAAGGCCCGGGCGGGCCTGATCCGGGAGTTCACCGGCATCTCCGACCCCTACGAGCCGCCGGAGGACCCCGAGCTGCGCCTGGACACCAGCGAGCTCAGCGTGGAGGAGGCCGCCCAGCGGGTCTTCCTCTACCTGGAGCGGGAGGGCTACATCGGCTAGACCGGGGCCTAGACCGGTGGCGGGGAGGGGATTGACAGGCGCCCACACATCTCCCAAAATACGCCCCCTTCTATGCTCGAGGAGGGGTTCCCGAGCGGTCAAAGGGATCAGACTGTAAATCTGACGGCTCTGCCTTCGGAGGTTCGAATCCTCCCCCCTCCACCAGGTTGGAAGGCGAGGCGGCGGAGGCCGGCGCGGCGGGCGGGTGGCCGGCGCTGGGGACGCCGCCCCCAAGGCGGGTGTAGTTCAATGGTAGAACCTCAGCCTTCCAAGCTGATGACGTGGGTTCGATTCCCATCACCCGCTCCATACGGGGCCGCCGCGGGCGGTGCCGGAAAGGTTTGATCGGCCCATATAGCTCAGTCGGTAGAGCACTTCCTTGGTAAGGAAGAGGTCACCGGTTCAAGTCCGGTTATGGGCTCCATCCGCATGAGGCGCCTCTACCGCCGGTGAGGCGCCGTCGGCGTCGGTGCGCGCGCGGCGCGCGGGAGACAGATCCTGAGCATTTGGAAGGGTTGCTGCGATGGCCAAGGAGAAGTTTGAGCGTAAGAAGCCGCACGTGAATGTGGGGACGATTGGTCACGTGGATCATGGGAAGACGACGCTGACGGCGGCGCTGACGAAGGTGTCGGCGGAGAAGTTTGGTGGTGCGGAGGTGAAGGCGTACGACCAGATTGATTCGGCGCCGGAGGAGCGTGCGCGGGGGATCACGATTGCGACGGCGCACGTGGAGTATGAGACGGAGAAGCGTCATTATGCGCATGTGGACTGCCCGGGTCATGCGGATTATGTGAAGAACATGATCACGGGTGCGGCGCAGATGGATGGTGCGATTTTGGTGGTGTCGGCGGCGGATGGTCCGATGCCGCAGACGCGGGAGCATATTTTGCTGGCGCGTCAGGTGGGTGTGCCGCACATTGTGGTGTATTTGAACAAGGCGGACATGGTGGATGATCCGGAGCTCCTGGAGCTGGTGGAGATGGAGGTGCGGGAGCTCTTGGACAAGTATGAGTTTCCGGGTGATGAGACGCCGGTGGTGGTGGGTTCGGCGCTGAAGGCGCTGGAGGGGGATGAGTCGGAGCTGGGTGTGCCGTCTGTGCTGAAGCTGATGGAGGCGATGGACGAGTACATTCCGGTTCCGGAGCGGCCGGTGGATCAGCCGTTTTTGATGCCGATTGAGGATGTGTTCTCCATCTCGGGCCGTGGGACGGTGGTGACGGGCCGTATTGAGCGTGGCAAGGTGAAGGTGGGTGATGAGGTGGAGATTGTGGGTCTGCGTGAGACGCAGAAGACCACGGTGACGGGGGTGGAGATGTTCCGCAAGGTCCTGGACGAGGGCGTTGCGGGTGACAATGTGGGTGTGTTGCTGCGTGGCACGAAGAAGGACGAGGTGGAGCGTGGTCAGGTGCTGGCGCAGCCTGGGACGATCACGCCGCATGTGCGTTTTGAGGCGGAGGTGTATGTGCTGAGCAAGGAGGAGGGTGGTCGTCACACGCCTTTCTTCAATGGGTATCGCCCGCAGTTTTACTTCCGGACGACGGATGTGACGGGGACGGTGGAGTTGCCGGAAGGGGTGGAGATGGTGATGCCTGGGGACAATGTGTCGATGGCGGTGTCGCTGATTGCGCCGATTGCGATGGAGGAGGGTTTGCGCTTCGCCATTCGCGAGGGTGGTCGCACGGTGGGCGCCGGCGTCGTCACCAAGATCATCGAGTGAGCGGCATGGCCAAGCAGAGGATCCGCATCCGGCTCAAGGCGTTCGACCACCGCCTCATCGACCGGTCGGCGCGGGAGATCGTGGAGACGGCCAAGCGCACCGGCGCGCAGGTGCGCGGCCCGATCCCGCTGCCCACGAAGTACGAGCGCTACACGGTGCTGATCTCCCCGCACGTCAACAAGGACGCGCGGGACCAGTACGAGATCCGCACCCACAAGCGGCTGCTGGACATCGTGGACCCCACCGACAAGACGGTGGACGCCTTGATGAAGCTGGACCTGGCGGCCGGCGTGGACGTGCAGATCAAGCTGCACTGAGGCCGCTGGGAGGGGGCACGCACCATGGCGATCGGAGTGGTGGGACGCAAGCGCGGGATGACCCGCATCTTCACCGAGGACGGGGCCTCCGTGCCGGTGACGGTGATCGAGGTCGAGCCCAACCGCATCACGCAGGTCAAGACCGAGGAGCGGGACGGCTATCGGGCCGTGCAGGTCACGGTGGGCGGCCGCAAGCCTTCGCGTCTGGCGCGGCCGCTGGCCGGGCACTACGCCAAGGCCGGCGTGGAGCCGGGGCGGGGGCTGTGGGAGTTCCGCCTGGAGGACGGCGAAGGCGAGGGGCTCGAGCCGGGGGCCGAGATCCGGGTGGACATCTTCGAGCCCGGCCAGAAGGTGGATGTGACGGGGGTGAGCATCGGCAAGGGCTTCGCCGGAACGGTGAAGCGCCACCACTTCCGCACGCAGGACGCCAGCCACGGCAACTCGCTCTCGCACCGCGTGCCCGGCTCCATCGGACAGAACCAGACGCCGGGGCGGGTCTTCAAGGGTAAGCGCATGGCCGGGCACATGGGCAACGTGCGCCGCACGGTCCAGAACCTGGAGGTGGTCCGGGTGGACCCCGAGCGCAACCTGCTGCTGATCAAGGGATCCGTGGCCGGTCCGGCGGGGCGTGACGTGATCGTGCGCCCGGCGGTCAAGGCCGGTAAGAAGGGCTGAGGGGGGCGGCCATGGAGCTGGAGGTCATCGACGCGAGCGGGGCCGCCAAGGGGCAGGTCAGCCTACCGGATGCGGTCTTCGGGGGGCGCTTCAACGAGGCCTTGGTGCACCAGGTAGTGGTGGCCTATCTGGCGGGCGCTCGTGCCGGCACCAAGGCCCAGAAGACGCGGGCCGAGGTGCGGGGCGGCGGCCGCAAGCCCTGGAGGCAGAAGGGCACCGGGCGCGCCCGGCACGGCTCCATCCGCAGCCCGCTGTGGCGGGGCGGCGGCAAGGTCTTCGCGGCCAAGCCGCGCGACCACTCGCAGAAGGTGAACAAGAAGATGTACCGGGGTGCGCTGCGGTCCATCTTCTCCGGCCTCGTGGAGCAGGGCCGGCTGCTGGTCGTCGAGGAGGGCGCGCTGGCCCTCGAGGCGCCCAAGACGCGTGAGCTGGCCGCCCGGCTGCGCACCCTGGGCCTCGACGACGCCCTTCTGGTCACGGCGACCTTCGACGAGAAGCTGTATCTGGCCGCGCGCAACCTCCCGCGCATCGACGTGCGGGAGGTGGACGACTTGGACCCGGTGGCGCTCATCGCGCACGAGCGGGTGGTTGTCACGCCCAAGGTCGCGGCCCACATCGGGGAGCGGCTGGCATGAACAAGGAGCGCATCCTCAAGGTGCTGCTGGCGCCGCACGTCTCAGAGAAGTCCACCCTGGCGGCGGACAGGCACCGGCAGTTCGTGTTCCGGGTGGCGCCGGACGCCACCAAGCCCGAGATCAAGCGGGCCGTGGAGGACCTGTTCCAGGTGAAGGTGGAGAGCGTCCAGGTCCTCAACGTGAAGGGCAAGCGCAAGCGCTTCGGCATGATCGAGGGCCGGCGGGCCGGCGTGCGCAAGGCGTACGTGCGGCTCCAGCCGGGCTACGACATCGACTTCGGCTCCGCGCAGTGAGGCGGGGCGCGAGCAGGCAGCGAGGGTCCTGACGATGCCGTTGGTGAAAGCCAAGCCGACCTCTCCCGGGCGCCGCTTCGTGGTCCGGGTCGTGGAGCCGGCCCTGCACAAGGGCCGGCCCTATGCCCCGCTGACGGAGAAGCTGACCAAGACCGGCGGGCGCAACAACCTGGGCCGCATCACCGTGCGGCACCGGGGCGGCGGGCACAAGCGGCTGTACCGGATCATCGACTTCCGGCGCGACAAGGACGGCGTGCCGGCCCGGGTGGAGCGGCTGGAGTACGATCCGAACCGCAGCGCCCACATCGCGCTGGTCCTGTATGCAGACGGCGAGCGGCGCTACATCATCGCCCCCAAGGGACTGCAGGCGGGAGACGAGATCGTCTCGGGCCCGGAGGCCCCCATCCGGGTGGGCAACTGCCTGCCGCTGCGGAACATCCCCGTGGGCACCACGGTGCACTGCGTGGAGTTGCGCCCGGGCAAGGGCGGGCAGCTCGGTCGGGCGGCGGGCGCGGCCATCCAGCTGGTGGCCAAGGAGGGGCAGTACGCCACCCTGCGCCTGCGCTCCGGGGAGATGCGCAAGGTGCACATCGAGTGCCGGGCCACGGTGGGCGAGGTGGGCAACAGCCAGCACAACCTGCGCTCCCTGGGCAAGGCGGGCGCGGCGCGCTGGCGGGGCATCCGCCCGACGGTGCGGGGCGTGGCTATGAACCCCGTGGATCACCCCCACGGCGGCGGCGAGGGGCGCACCTCGGGCGGCCGGCATCCGGTCACCCCGTGGGGCGTGCCGACCAAGGGCCACAAGACGCGGAAGAACAGGCGTTCGGACAAGATGATCGTGCGCCGGCGGAAGTGACCGCCGGCCCAGGAGGAGGCAGCAGACGTGCCACGCTCGGTCAAGAAGGGTCCTTTCGTCGACCTGCACCTGATGAAGAAGGTGCAGGAGGCGGTGGCCACGGGCAGCAAGCGGCCCATCAAGACCTGGTCGCGCCGGTCCATGATCGTGCCGGAGATGGTGGGGCTCACCATTGCCGTGCACAACGGGCGCCAGCATGTGCCCATCCTGATCACGGAGAACATGGTGGGGCACAAGCTGGGTGAGTTCGCGGCGACCCGCACCTTCCGCGGGCACGCCGGCGCGAAGAAGGCCAAGTGACGTGGAGGCGGCCATGGAGACCGCGGCGAGACTCCGGTACGCGCGCATCTCGGCCCAGAAGTGCCGCCTGGTGGCGGACCAGATCCGGGGGCTGCCGGTGGGCAAGGCCCTGCAGGTCCTGACCTTCAGCCGGAAGAAGGCCGCCGGGATCGTCAAGAAGGTGCTCGAGTCGGCCATCGCCAACGCCGAGCACAACGACGGGGCGGACATCGACGAGCTGAAGGTGACGCGGATCTTCG
>JALSIK010000039.1 GCA_026990045.1 Chromatiales bacterium
GCTCCGTGTGGTGGGCCGAGAACATCCCGGTGCTGCTGGTGGTGGGGACGCTGGTGGCCCTGGCGCCCAGGTTCCGGTTCTCCGACACCAGCTACGCCCTCATGACGGTGTTCATCATCATGCACACCATCGGCGGCCACTACACCTTCGAGCGCGTGCCCTTCGACTGGGTGACCAATCTGTTCGGCTTCGAGCGCAACCATTACGATCGCGTGGCCCACTTCTCCGTGGGCTTCTATGCCTATCCCATCGCCGAGGTCCTGCTGCGCAAGCGCCTGGTGCACGGCCGCTGGGTGCTGCTGCTGTTTCCCGTGTTCTCCATCGTGACCCTGGCCGGGCTGTACGAGATCTTCGAGTGGCGCTACGCGGTGCTGGCCGATCCCGCCGCCGGCGCCGCGGTGCTGGGTTCCCAGGGCGACGTGTGGGACGCGCAGAAGGACATCCTGGCCGACACCCTGGGCGCGCTGGCCGCCATGGCCCTGTTCTGGTACCGCCACCGGCGGGCCCTGCCCTCCTGACCCCCCTCGCCCCTCACCCCTCGCCCCTCACCCCTCGCCACTCACCCCTTCCTTGGAGCCACCGCGCCCAGCCCCACAGCCCCGGCACCAGCCAGTCGGGCCGGGTGTCCGGCGCCAGGGCCAGCCGGCGCACGGCGAAGGGCAGGCAGGCCCGCGGCAGCGCGGGGTCGGCGGCGCAGGCATAGGCCAGCAGCGGCGCCAGCGCCGGGTCCGGGGGCAGGGTGCCGGCCGCCAGGCGCCGCCGGATCCAGGCCGCCGCCCGCCGGCGCACCTGCCCGAGCTTCGCCGCGCGGGCGGCATCGGGGGCCGCCGCCTGCACCGCGGCCCCCGCCGCCAGCACCCACAGGAGATCCGCGGGCAGGTCGCGGGTCTCCGACAGGCGGCTGCCCCGGGCCAGGTGATGCAGGTGACCGTCCGCCAGCAGCCGCGCCAGCACGCAGTCCAGGGCGGCGGCGGCGAAGCGGCGGCGCTCGGCCGGGGCCGGGATGGCCGCCCGCAGCAGGGCCAGCGCCGCCTGGGCGTTGAGGTCGGCGCGCAGGGTGAGGTCGGGGGCGGGCCCGTCCCGGGCCAGGCGCACGGCCGGCGGCAGGGCGTAGTAGGCGGCGTCCGCCGGCAGGGCGCGGCCGAAGCCGCAGCGATCCCGGTCCCACAGCACCTCGCGCAGGAAGATCCAGGCCGACCAGGCCGCGCGCCGCGCCGCCGGCTCGCCGCTGCGCGAGAGCCAGGCCAGCATCCAGGCGTTGTGTTCCAGCAGCTTGGCCGTTTCCAGGTGCCGGTCCGGCCGGTGGGGGTCCACGTAGTAGAACAGTCCCCCGTCCAGCCGGTCCAGCAGGCGGGCCGCCTCCTCCCGCGCCGCCCGCCGGGCCCGCTCCCGCCACAGGCCCTGCTCCATGAGCCACAGCCAGGTGAGGGGCTGCGAGCGCTTGAGCCCGGCCCCGGTCTCGTAGCGCCCGGCCAGGGTGCCCGCCTCCGGGTCGTACAGGCCGTCCAGGTGGGCGAGAAAGGCGGCGCGGAAGGCCGCCAGGCCGCGGGCATCCGGCGCCGCGGGGCGGAGCGCGGCGGCAGGTGGCGGGGGCCGGGGCGCGGGCGCCGCCACCAGGCGCACCAGGTCCTCCGGCCCCAGGATGCCGGTGAAGGCGGTGAGGACCCGGTCGGGCGCGGCCAGCAGCACGCTGAAGGGCAGGCCGCGGCCGCCGTAGCGGGCAAAGAGGTGGGTGTGGCTGTCGTAGTCCAGCACCAGGGGCACGGTGTGCCGGCGCAGGGCCGCCATCACCTGCGGCCGGCGCAGGGTCTCGCGCTCGTAGCGCTGGCACCACGTGCACCAGGGGGCGTGAAAGTAGAGGAACACCGGCCGGCCCGAGGCCCGGGCCTCGGTCCATGCCGCCGCGGCGTCGGTGTACCAGCCGTCGGCGCGCCAGGCCGCGAGGCGGTCGGCCCCGGCCAGGACCAGCGCCGGGGCCAGCAGCAGCGCGCAAGCCAGGCGGCGTGGCAGGGCCTTCACCCAGCGCATCGTCGGGTCTTGCGTGCGTGCCGTTCCGAGTCCAGGTGCAGGATGGCGAAGCGCCGCGGCGGGCGGCCGGGCACCGCCTGCTCGCGCAGCTCCAGCCGGGCCCCGCGGGCGTGGCGGCCGCAGAACCGGGCCAGCTGGTGGAGATTCGGCTTCCGGAGCCAGGGAACCGATGTAGCAGGCTGTTGAAAAACAGCCTGATAAGGCGGGGCAGGGATGCCCCGCCCGCGAATCAAGCGTGTAAACGCTTGATTCGGCGTAGCCGAACCCGGACCTGCGCCGGGTTCGGCGCGTTGAAAAAGGCCAGGACGGCCTTTTTCAACATCCTGGTAGAGATCCATGGGCACGTCCCGTGTGGGTGGGAGGGGGGTCGTCTTCCGCCAAGCATAGAAGTTTTGCGCGGGGGTTGCATCGGCGAGTGGCGAGGGGCGGGCTTCAGTCGGCGTGGAGATGGAACGCGCGCATGCGCGCCAGCAGGGCCTGGTGACGGCGCCGCCGCGGGAGCTTGCCATCGTGCATCGCCGGCATGCCGGCGATGGCCTCCACGTAACGGGCGGGAAAGCGGTGGTGCAGCGCACCCCACAGCACGAGCTGGCGGTACCAGCGGTGGGGCCGCGCGCCCGGGTCGATCCAGCCCGGCCGCGCCACGTAGGCGAATGCCGCCAGGCGCCGGCCGTCCAGCTCCACCTCCAGCTCGCGGACGGCATACCCCTCGCCCTCGATGGCATCCAGCCGGGGCTTGTGCCAGGCCTCGATGGCGTAGACCGCGCCGAAGGCACAGGCGCCGGTCGCCGCCACCAGGTCGCACTTGCCCGAGCCGTCGGCGCCCGCCTTGTGAAACGCCAGGCGCCAGTGATGCAGGCGCACCGTGCCCAGCAGGCGCGCCGGGATGCGGGCCTCCAGCCGCAGGGGGTGGAGGTTGGAGCCGTAGGCCAGGTAGTGCAGGACCGTCACGTCCGATGGCCGGGCCAGATGAACTCGATGCGGATCCCCGAGGGCTCCAGGCACATCATGTGCACCATGCCGGTGTCGCGCAGGGGCTCCGGGGCGAACTCCAGGGTGACGTCGGGCGCCGCCTCCACCCTCCGGTGCAGTTCCTCCAGCCGCTCGCGGCTGTCCACCGCCAGGGCCAGGTGGTGCAGGCCGACGTGGCGCTCGCGGTCGAAGGCGGCCGCGGGCCCGGGGGCGCGGGCCGCCCACAGGGTCACCATCACCCGGCCGTCGCTCACGAACACCGCCGGGTATCGGGGGTTGCCGCCCACCTCCTGCCAGCCCAGCAGGCCGGTGAAGAAGCGCACGCTGTCTTCCAGCCGGTGCACGGTGAGGCCCACGTGGTGAACGCCGAGGGTGAGTGGCACGTCCGGGTTCATGATGCCGTCTCCTGGTCGCGGTGGCGGTTCTTCAGGCGCACGTAGTGGCCGGCCGAGTAGAGGATGGCCTCGCGTTCCTCGCCGGTGAGCGCCCGCACCCGCCGCGCCGGGCTGCCCAGCCACAGGTGGCCGCCCTCGAGCACCTTGCCCGGCGGCACCAGGCTGCCGGCACCCAGCAGCACCTGCGGTTCGAGCACGGCGCCGTCCATGACCACCGCGCCCATGCCGATGAGGCAGCGGTCGCCCACGGTGCAGCCGTGGAGGATCACGCGGTGGCCCACGGTGACCTCGTCGCCGATGACCAGGGCGTGGCCGCCGGGGTGGAAACGGCTGTCGTGGGTCACGTGCAGCACCGAGTGGTCCTGGATGTTGGTGCGCGCGCCGATGCGGATGCGGTTGACGTCGCCGCGGGCCACGGTGTACGGCCACAGCGAGCTGTCGGCGCCGATGTCCACGTCGCCGATGACCAGCGCCGCCGGGTCCACCCAGGCCCCGGGGCCCAGCCGGGGATGGTGGCGGTCGAAGGGGCGCAGGGTCACGGCGGCGGCCTCAGCGCATGGTGACCAGTTCTTCGGCCGCCGTGGGGTGGATGGCCACGGTGTCGTCCAGGTCGCGCTTGGTGGCCCCCATGCGGATGGCCACGGCGAAGCCCTGCAGCATCTCGTCGGCGCCGCGGCCGATGATGTGACAGCCCACCACCTTCTCGTCGGGACCCACGCACACCAGCTTCATGGCGGTGCGCTGCGGGTGATCGGTGAGGGCGTGGTACATGCCGGTGAAGCGGCTCTGGTAGATCTTCACCGCGCTGCCGTGCAGCGACCGCGCCTGGCCCTCGGTGAGGCCCACCGTCCCGATGGGCGGGTGCGAGAACACCACGGTGGGAATGTTGTCGTAGTCCAGCCGGCGCTCGGGCTGGTCGTTGAACAGGCGGTCGGCCAGGCGCCGCCCGGCGGCGATGGCCACCGGCGTGAGCGGGGCGCGACCGGTGACGTCGCCCACGGCATAGACGCCGGGCACGTTGGTGTTCTGGTATTCGTCGGTGGGGATGGTGCCGTCGTCGTTCACCGCCACCCCCGCCGCCTGCAGGTTGAGCCCGGCGGTGGCCGGGACGCGGCCGATGGCCCAGACGAGGGTGTCGAAACCCTCCAGGGTGAGCCCGCTCTGGCAGCGCACGGTGAGCTCGCCGGGTGCGCCCTCGATGCGCTCCACGTTGACCCGCGGCACGATGTTGACGCCGGCCTCCACCATCTCCTCCATCAGGGTCTCGCGCAGCATGGCGTCGAAGCTGCCGAGGAAGTGGTCGCGCCGCAGCAGCATGGTCACCTCGCTGCCCAGGGCGTTGAGCAGGCCGGCCAGCTCCACCGCGATGTAGCCGGCGCCCACCACCGCCACCCGCCGCGGCTGCCGACGCAGGGCGAAGAAGCCGTCGGAGGTGATGCCCAGCTCCGCCCCGGGGATGTCGGGCACCGCCGGCACCCCGCCGGTGCTGATGCACACGTGGTCGGCGGTGTAGTGCTCGCCGTCCACGTCGATGACGTGGGCATCCACGAACCGGGCCCGGCCCGGAACGAGGTCGATTTTGTAATCGGCCAGGTAGTTGTGGTACCAGTCGGTGATACCTTTTATATAGCGCTCCCGGGCCTCCACCAGGGCGCCCCAGTCCAGCCCGTCGCTCTGCACCCGGAAGCCGTAGCTGCGGGCGTCGCGCAGGGCGTGGGCCAGGTCGGCGGCGTTCCACATGACCTTCTTGGGCACGCAACCCACGTTGACGCAGGTGCCGCCCACCGTGCCCGACTCGATGATGGCGCAGCGGGCACCGTACTCCGAGGCCCGCTCGGCCACCGACAGCCCGCCGCTGCCGGCGCCGATGGCGATGAGATCGTAATGTCTGCCCATGACACCTCCCGCTTGGAACAGGCCCGCCATTCTACACCCCCGGTGCCCGCACCCGCGACGCGCCCGGGGCTGGTAGAATACGGATCCCCCGCAACCGGAGCGAGATTCATGAGCCAGGCCATCCGCCTCACCAACGAAGTGGTCGAGGGCGTCATGCGCGCCATCGTGGAGAACGACCCCGCGGTGCGCGACAACGGCGCCCTGGGCCTGCAGTACCTGGCCGCCATCCTCGGGGTGCTGGCGGTGGACTACCCGGGCGACGACGACGAGTGCCGCGAGCTCCTGGACCACCTGGCCGCGTTCAGCCGCCACGTGTTCGAGGACCAGCGCAAGGCCCGGGCGCAGCGGGCGCAGCCGGCCGCGGGCCCGGCGGTGCCCAGGGGCCGCTGCATTCCGGACCCGGACAACCCCGCGCTGGGCGTGTGGAAGGTGGAGCGGGACTGAGCGGCGGGCGCCTTGATCCGGTCCCCGTGCGCCCGCATAGTGGGGACATTCCGGCCGCGGTCGCGGCCGGTCACGACAGGGGAGGGCAGACCATGGTCAACGAAAACACCGTCGATCGCATCATCCGCGTCATCGTGGGCGTCATCCTCATCGCCCTGGTCTTCGTCGGGCCCAAGACCCCGTGGGGCTGGATCGGGCTCA
>JALSIK010000040.1 GCA_026990045.1 Chromatiales bacterium
GCTGCGCGGATTGCTCGAAGCGGCCCTGGCCTGGCCCGGCACCGACCACACGGTGCTGCTGTTCACCGCCGCGGACCCGTCGGTCGAGGCCATGCACGCCGCCGCCACCCTGCTGGAGCTGATGTAACCGGCGTGTGGCGGGCATCGTTGTCTTTTGGCCGCCGTCCCGCCAGAATGGGCGCACCCCGAAACAGCGACAGTCGGACCGTGGCACCACAACGAGACAACGACGAACCCCTGGTCACCATCCGCGATCTCACCTTCCGCCGCGACGGGCGCGTCATCTTCGATGGCATCGATCTCGACATCCGCCGCGGCCGCGTCACCGCGATCATGGGGCCCAGCGGCACGGGCAAGACCACCCTGCTGCGCCTCATCGGCGGCCAGCTCCGTCCCGAGCGGGGCAGCATCCGCTTCGCCGGCGAGGAGATCACCCGTGCCGGTCGCGGCCGCCTGTACGAGCTGCGCAAGCGCATGGGCATGCTGTTCCAGAACGGGGCCCTGCTCACCGACATGAACGTGTACGACAACGTGGCCTTTCCCCTGCGCGAGCACACCGACCTGCCCGAGCCCATGATCCGCGACCTGGTGCTCATGAAGCTGGAGGCCGTGGGGCTGCGCGGGGCGCGCCGGCTCATGCCCAGCCAGCTCTCCGGCGGCATGGCGCGGCGGGTGGCCCTGGCCCGGGCCATCGCGCTGGACCCCGACATGATCCTCTACGACGAGCCCTTCACCGGCCAGGACCCCATCTCCATGGGCGTGCTGGTGCGGCTCATCCGCACCCTCAACGAGTCGCTGGGCCTGACCAGCGTGCTGGTGTCCCACGACATCGCCGAGGCGGCGTCCATCTCCGACTACATCTACCTGCTGGCCGGCGGCCGGGTGGTGGCGCAGGGCACCGCCGACCAGCTGTACGAGTCGGATTCGCAGTGGGCGCAGCAGTTTCTCCAGGGCCTGCCCGACGGGCCGGTGCCGTTCCACTACCCGGCGCCGGACTACGCCGGGGACCTGCTGGCCGGGGACGAGGACCGGGAGGCGGCGGCCTGATGCTGGACCTGCTGCAGAACCTGGGCCGGCGCGGGCTGGGCGTGTTCGAGCGCCTGGGCCGGGCCAGCCTGCTGCTGGTGCAGATCCTGGCCGGGCTGCACACCCTGCTGCCGCGGCCGCGGCTGGTGATCCAGCAGGTGTTCTCGGTGGGCGTGCTGTCGCTGGTGATCATCGTGGTCTCGGGCACCTTCGTGGGCATGGTGCTGGGCCTGCAGGGCTACAACACCCTGGTGGACTTCGGCGCCGAGGAGTCCCTGGGCGTGGTGGTGGCGCTGTCGCTGGTGCGCGAGCTGGGGCCGGTGGTGACCGCGCTGCTGTTCGCCGGCCGCGCCGGCTCGGCGCTGACCGCCGAGATCGGCCTGATGAAGGCCACCGAGCAGCTCTCGGCCCTGGAGATGATGGCGGTGGACCCGGTGCGGCGGGTCCTGGCGCCGCGCTTCGTGGCCGGTTTCCTGTCCATGCCGCTGCTGGCCGCCATCTTCAGCGCGGTGGGGGTCCTGGGCGGCTACTTCGTGGGCGTCGGGCTGCTGGGCGTGGACGAGGGGGCCTACTGGTCGCAGATGCAGGACAAGGTGGACCTGTACGACGATGTCTACAACGGCGTCATCAAGAGCCTCGCCTTCGGCTGGGTGGCGACCTGGATCGCGGTGTTCGAGGGCCATGACGCCGTGCCCACCTCGGAGGGCGTGAGCCGCGCCACCACCCGCACCGTGGTCTACACTTCCCTGGCCGTGCTGGGCCTGGACTTCGTCCTGACCGCACTCATGTTCGGAGACTGAACCCCATGATGAGCACGAGAACGACCGAGATCTGGGTGGGCGTGTTCGTGGCCGCGGGCCTCGCCGCCCTGTTCATGCTGGCCATGAAGGTGAGCAACCTGTCCGCCCTCGACGAGGAAGACGGCTTCACCATCGAGGCGCGGTTCGAGGACGCCAGCGGACTCAAGGTGCGCTCGCCGGTGACCATGGCGGGGGTACGCATCGGCCGGGTGGTGGCCATCGAGTTCGACAAGCAGTCGCTGCAGGCGGTGGTGCGCATGCGCATCGATCGCCGCTACGACACCCTGCCGGCGGACAGCTCGGCCAGCATCTACACCGCCGGCCTGCTGGGCGAGAAGTACGTGGGCCTGGAGCCCGGCGCCGGCGCCGACGAGTGCGAGGAGGCGGCCCTGGAGGCGGAACTGGAGGGCCGGGAACCGGAACCGTGCGAGGGCGGGGCGCGCGTGCTGCGCGACGGCGCGCGCATCAAGATCACCCAGGGTTCGCTGGTGCTGGAGAAGCTCATCGCCCGCTTCGTCTCCCAGTTCCTGGAGAGCGGCGGCAAGAAGGAGGCGGCACAATGAAGAGACTCGCAACCACCCTCGTGCTGGCGCTGGCGGTCGCGGCGGCGCCGGCGGCACCGGCGGACGATCCCCAGGCCCTGGTGGAGCACACCACCGAGCGCATGCTGTCCACCCTCAAGAAGGAGCGCCCGCTGCTGGAGAAGGAGCCGGAGCGCATCTACGACCTGGTGAGCGACATCGTCCTGCCCCACTTCGACTTCGTCGCCATGTCGCGCTGGGCCCTGGGGCCCCACTGGCGCGAGGCCAGCCGCAAGCAGAAGCTGCGCTTCGTGCGCGCCTTCCGCACCCTGCTGGTGCGCACCTACGCCACCGCGCTGCTGGAGTACACCGACGAGAAGGTGGTGTTTCTGCCCCTGCGCGACGACCCCGCCTCGGGCGAGGTCACGGTGCGCACCGAGGTGCACCGGGCCGCCGGCGAACCCATCGCCATCCACTACCGGCTCCACCTGCGCCGGGGGGCATGGAAGGTGTTCGACGTGACCGTGGACGGCATCAGCCTGGTGGCCAACTACCGCACCTCGTTCGACACCGAGGTGCGCGAGCACGGCCTCGATGCCCTCATCGCCCGGCTGGAGGAGCGGGCGGCGAGCAAGAAACCCGGGGCGGGGCCGGCATGAGCCCCCGGCTGGTGGCCGGGGAGGGCGGCCGCTTCCGCCTCGAGGGCGACCTCACCATGCACTCGGTGCCGGGCCTGTGGCGCGACAGCCGCGGTTTCCTCGAGCGCGCGCCGCAGGCGGTGGTGGTGGACCTGGACGGGGCCGGGCGCTGCGACAGCGCCGCCCTGGCCCTGCTGGTGGAATGGCTGCGCGCGGCGCGCCGGGCCGGGCGCGAGCTGCGCTTCGCCCACCTGCCCCCCGACCTGCGGGCCATCGCCCGGGTCTGCGGCCTGCTGGACCTCCTGCCCCTGGCCGACGGCGGGGCGTGACACCCGGCGGCGGTATCGCGCCGGGCCCGTTCGGGGCTAAAATACCCGCTTTCGTGCCCGAACCATGGCCAGAACGAGGGGATCGCGACGATGGAAGTGGAAGAAGTCAAGCGCCTGATCCAGGCCGGCCTGCCCGGCTGCGAAGTCATGGTCAGCGGCGACGGCAGCCATTTCGAGGCCACCGTGGTGGGCGAGGTCTTCGCCGGCAAGACCCCGGTGCAGAAGCAGCAGCTGGTCTATGCCACGGTGAGCGATCGCATCACCTCGGGAGAGCTCCACGCCCTGTCCATCCGCACCTACACGCCGGAGGAGTGGGAGCGGGCGCGCAAGCTGCAGGTCTCCTGAGCACCGCCCCGCCCGCCGCGCACCGCATGGATCGACTCATCATCACCGGCGGCGTGCCGTTGGACGGCGAGGTGCGCATCTCCGGCGCCAAGAACGCCGCCCTGCCCATCCTCGCCGCCACCCTGCTGGCGGACGAGCCGGTGACGGTGTGCAACGTTCCCCACCTGCACGACATCACCACCACCATGGAGCTGCTGGGCCGCATGGGCGTGCAGCTGGTGGTGGACGAGAAGCTCAACATCGAGGTGGACCCCACCACCATCAAGGAGCTGTTCGCGCCCTACGAGCTGGTCAAGACCATGCGCGCCTCGATCCTGGTGCTGGGGCCGCTGCTGGCCCGCTACGGCCGGGCCGAGGTGTCCCTGCCCGGCGGCTGCGCCATCGGCTCGCGCCCGGTCAACATCCACATCCACGGCCTGCAGGCCATGGGCGCCGAGATCACGGTGGAGAACGGCTACATCAAGGCCCGCGCCAGGCGCCTCAAGGGGGCCAAGCTGGTCAACGACCTGGTCACCGTGACCGGCACCGAGAACCTGATGATGGCCGCGACCCTGGCCGACGGCGTCACCGTGATCGAGAACGCCGCCCGCGAGCCGGAGGTGGTGGACCTGGCCAACTGCCTCATCGCCATGGGCGCGAAGATCGAAGGCCACGGCACCGACACCATCACCATCGAGGGAGTGGAGCGGCTGCACGGCACCCGCTACTGCGTGCTGCCCGATCGCATCGAGGCCGGCACCTATCTCACCGCCGCCGCCATCACCGGCGGCCGCATCCGGCTCAAGGACATCGTGCCGGCGCACCTGGACGCCGTGATCGCCAAGCTGCGCGAGGCCGGGGCCCGCATCGAGACCGGCGACGACTGGGTGACCCTGGACATGGAGGGGCGGCGGCCGCGCGCGGTGGACATCCGCACCGCGCCCTTTCCCGCCTTCCCCACCGACATGCAGGCCCAGTTCTCGGCCCTCAACGCGGTGGCGGAGGGCTCGGCCACCATCACCGAGACCGTGTTCGAGAACCGCTTCATGCACATCCTGGAGCTGCAGCGCATGGGCGCCGACATGCGGCTGGAGGGCAACACCGTGGTCTGCAACGGGGTCGAGAGCCTCACCGCCGCGCCGGTGATGGCCACCGACCTGCGCGCCTCGGCCTCGCTGGTGCTGGCCGGCCTGGTGGCCGAGGGCGACACCACGGTGGATCGCATCTACCACATCGACCGCGGCTACGAGTGCATCGAGGAAAAGCTCCAGCAGCTCGGGGCCCGCATCCGCCGGGTGCCGGTGTAGGGCCGCCGCCGTGACCGACACCCTCACCATCGCGCTGTCCAAGGGCCGCATCTACCGCGAGGCCCTGCCGCTGCTGGCGGCCGCCGGCATCGTGCCGCAGGACGATCCCGAGACCAGCCGCAAGCTGATCCTGGACACCCGCCGGCCGGAGGTGAAGCTGGTGGTGATCCGCGCCGCCGACGTGCCCACCTACGTCCAGTACGGTGCCGCCGACCTGGGCGTGGCGGGCAAGGACGTGCTCATGGAGCACGGCGGCGACGGGCTCTACGAGCCGCTGGACCTTCGCATCGCCCGCTGCCGCATGATGGTGGCCGGCCGGCGCGACGCGAAGCGCCGGCCGGGCCGGCTGCGCGTGGCCACCAAGTACGTCCACAGCACCCGGCGCCACTTCGCCGCCCGGGGCCAGCAGGTGGAGATCATCAAGCTCTACGGCTCCATGGAGCTGGCGCCGCTGGTGGGGCTGGCCGATCTCATCGTGGACCTGGTGGACACCGGCAACACGCTCAGGGCCAACGGCCTGGAGCCGCTGGAGCACATCGCCGACATCAGCTCGCGGCTCATCGTCAACACCGCATCCATGAAGATGAAGCACGCCGCGGTCAAGGCCCTGGTGGCGAAGCTGGCCGCGGCGGTGGAGGACCGGCAGCCATGATCCAGATCCGGCGCCTGGACAGCGAACAGCCCGACTTCTGGTCGCAGCTCGAACGGCTGCTGGCCTGGGAGGGCGTGGCCGACGAACAGGTGCATGCCACCGTGCGCGAGATCCTGCACCACGTCCGCACCCGCGGCGACGCCGCCCTGCTGGAGTACACGCAACGCTTCGACGGCCTGGAGGCCGAGTCCCTGGCCCAGCTCGAGCTGCCGCCGGCGCGCCTGGTCAAGGCGCTGGCCGCCGTGGGCGACGCCGAGCGCGAGGCGCTGGAGACGGCGGCGGAGCGCATCCGCCGCTACCACGCCCACCAGAAACA
>JALSIK010000041.1 GCA_026990045.1 Chromatiales bacterium
CATCGCGGCGGACGTGGCCATCCTGTCCCTGGTCGTCCACGCCTTCGGCACCGCGGCGGCGGTGTTCTACCCCCTCTACCTGTGGATCGCGGTGGGCAACGGCCTGCGTTTCGGCTCCCATTTCCTGCACGTCGCCACGGCGCTGGCGGTGACGGGCTTCCTGGCCGCCACCCTCCCCAGCCCGGCCTGGTCCAGCCACCCGGCCCTGGTGGTGGGCCTGCTCCTGGGCATCGTCATCATGCCCATGTTCTTCCTGGCCTTGTTGCGGCAGCTGGGGCACACCAACCTCGAGCTGCAGGCCAAGATCCGCGAGGCCGAGCACCTCGCCACCCATGACGGGCTGACCGGCCTGCCCAACCGGGCCCTGCTGGAGGACCGCCTCGAGTATGCCATCGCCAACGTGGAACGCTTCGGGCCCGAGATCGCCGTGTTTCTCATCGACATCGACTCCTTCAAGACCATCAACGACACCTATGGCTATGCCTTCGGTGACGCCGTGCTGAGACAGGTGGCGACGCGGCTGCGGGACTGCCTGCGGTCCTTCGATACCCTTGCCCGGCTGGGGGGTGACGAGTTCGCGGTGATCCTGCAGGGAAGCCACCTGGCCAGTCACGCCGCCAGCGTTGCCGACCGCATGGCGGAGTATGTCTCCGGGCACTACTACCACGAGGGCCTGGACATCTTTTTAACCATCAGCATCGGTATTGCCGTCTATCCCAACGACGGCGGCGACACCGCGGTCCTCGTCAAGAACGCGGAAACCGCCATGTACCGCGCCAAGCAGGAAGGCGGCAGCCAGTACCGGTTCTACGACACCCGGATGTCCGAGGAAGTGAGCCACCAGCTCCTGCGCCAGGTGGAGCTGCGCCGGGCGCTCCAGAACCGGGAATTCCGCCTGTTTTTCCAACCGCGCGTGGACACCGCCACCGGCAGTATCCTCGGTGCCGAGGCACTCATCCGCTGGGAGCATCCGGAGCGCGGCCTGCTGGAACCGGAGAGCTTCATCGACGCGGCCGAGGAATCCGGCATGGTCATGTCCCTGGACAAGTGGCTGCTGGATGCGGTGTGCCGCGAAATCGCGGCCTGGCGCAAGGACGGCCTGCCGCGCCTGCTGACCACGGTCAATGTCTCGGGCCGCCAGTTCATGGACGGCGGTTACGTGGAGGCGCTGCGCACCATCCTCGGGGTGGCCCGCATCGATGCGCACGACCTGGGCCTGGAAATCACCGAGGGTGTCCTGGTGGAGCACACGGAGGAAGTGGACGCCATCTTCCGCGAGCTCAAGGCCATGGGCCTCAAGCTGCTGCTGGACGACTTCGGTACCCGCTACTCGTCCCTCAACTACCTGAAACGCTTTCCCGTGGATACCCTCAAAATCGACCGCAGCTTCATCCAGGGCGTGCCCCATGATCACGACGACTGTGCCCTGGTGGAGGCCATGATCAACATCGCCCACAGCCTGCGCATGGACGTGGTCGCGGAAGGCGTGGAGAGCGAAGACCAGCTCCGGTGGCTGGCGGAACACCGGTGTGACTCGGTGCAGGGTTTTCTCATGGGCAAGCCCGTCCCCGCCGAGGAGTTCCGCCGCCTCCTGGCCCGCATGCAGCAGATGACGCTGCGCTCGAGCTGACCGGCGTGCCAGGGAGCGGGACCCGAAGGCGGGCAGAGCAAGGCGGCGGGACAGACCCCCGCCATCACATCCTGCGCGGTTCCGTCCCCTGTCTTCCGTTTGCGGCCCGGCCGCGAACGCTCCCGGTCCCCGGGCTATTGCGCCGCCACCTTGCGCCTCAGCCCGGAGACCACCGCCTCCATGGCCCGGTCGAACAGGGGCACCTCGTCGATGACCCGCGCGGTGCCGCGGCGCAGGTCGGCGGCCAGCCCCTGGATGGTGGTGTCGGCCACCACTTTGAACTTCCAGTCCACGAAGGTGCATTCGCCCAGCAGATCGCTCTTCCAGGCCAGCCGGGCGCGGCGGGTGCGGCCGTCGTCGTCCCGGAACTCCACCCAGCGTCCCATCTCCAGGTGGCGGGCCAGCTGCAGGTACTCGTCCTCCGGCATGTCCTGCAGGGCCGAGTCGTCGGGATCGAATCCCGCCAGCACGATGTCCTCGATGACCGCACCGTCCACCTCGGCATAGTCCAGCGCTTCCTCCACCGAGGGCTCGGCCTCCAGCGCGGCCATGGCCTCGTCCAGGCGGGCCTGCACCTCCGGGACGATGGAGGTGTCGTCGTCGCCGCCCGCGGCCTCCTCCAGCTCCGGCGGCGGAAGGTCGCTGCCCGTGATCTCCAGCACGCCCTCCACCCGGTCCAGCTCGTCCTCCGGTGCCTCGTCGTGGGACCGGCCGTGGAAGCAGGCCAGGTGAACCGGCTCCAGTGCGCGCACGTGGGCCTCGATGGTCTCCTCGTCCACGCCCACCCCGCGCAGGCCGGAGCGGAAGGTCTCCAGCAGCTGCAGGATGACGCCGGCCAGCTTCTGGCGCTCCATGGCCGAGTGTTTGGGCTCCACCGACCAGGCCAGGATGTCCACGAACCGCAGCTGCTCCTTGAACTGCCGGCTGTCCTGGCCGTGCTCCACGAAGCTGTCCACGAGGACCTCCTTCCACGGGCCGGTCACGAGGTCCACCACCACCCGGGGGAGGGTGCGGCCCTGCAGCCGCTCCCGCAGGGCCTCGGCAATCCAGGAGTGGGCCAGGCGGGCGGCCTCGCGCTGGCGGCGTTGGGCCAGCGCCGCTTCCCCCGCGGCCGCGGCCTCGGCCTCGGCGTCGGCCAGTCCCCGTTCCAGTTCCTCCAGCACCTGGCCGAACAGGGCGGTGTCGTCGGTGAACTCCTCCAGCACCCGCTCCACGGCACGGGCCATGAGCCGGTACCGGGGAGTGGCCTCCACCGCCTCCTCCCCGCCCAGGCCCAGGCCGGCCTCGGCCAGGGTGTTGAGCAGCCGCCGCGCCGGGTGCGACTTGTTGGCGAACAGCTGGCGCTCCAGCATGGCGGCCTTGATGAGCGGGATCTGCAGGCGCGCCACCAGGGCCTTGACCGCCGCCGGCAGGTTGCGGTCGTCGAGGATGAAATCGAACAGCATGGACACCAGGTCGATGGTGTCGGCGTCCAACGGGTTGAGCTGGGCCAGGGGGTCGCCGGTGGTGGCCCGCACCTGGTCCAGCAGCACCGCCTTGACCTGGCTGCCCAGGGCCTGGGGCCCGGCTCCGGCCGCGCCACTGACGTCCAGTGCCAGGTCGGTGGCCTGCAGGCCGTCCAGCGCGCCCAGGGCCCCGGTGGCGACCGCGGAGGCCGCCACCCCGCCGGCCGCCGCCGGGGTCCCCGCAGGCGCACCGGCACGGGCGGCCAGCAGCTGGTGCAGGGTGGCGAGCAGCGTCTCGCCGTCCCCGGCCGGATCCCTGTCGGTGGAGTCGGCCGGGCCGGCAGCGGGCGCCGGCGGGGCGGGGCTGCGCTTCACCGCCGGCCGGGGCAGGGTGGGCAGGACCCCGGCCTCGGCAAACCGGTGGTTGACCTCGGCGTAGAGGTCCTCCAGGTGCGTGGCCACGTGCCGGTCGAACAGCTTGTAGAGAATGAGCTTGATGCGGATGTCGGCCTCCAGGTTGCCCAGCGCGGTGCGGAAGGCCTCGGCCAGGCGCAGGGGGCCGAAAGGATTATTGTCGTCGTCGATCTCCAGCGACGGCAGCAGGTCGGCCAGGCGCAGCTCGATGGCGCGAAGCTGCTCGCCGCAGCGGTTTTTCACCTTGCCCACGATGCCGTTGACCGCCAGGTCCTCCTCCAGGTCGGTGTCCTCCACCAGCCCGGCGTCCTCCAGCGACAGGGCCTCCAGCAGGCCGCTGTTCTCCACGCTGGAGCCGGAGAGCTGGAGGCGGTGGAAGGCATCGGCCACGGCCTCGGCGAAGGCGGACTCCATGGCCTGGCGCTGAATCCTCACCAGCCGCATGGAATCGAAGTAGAGGGTCTGGACGGTGTTGGAATCGGCCTTGTCCGCCAGCTCGAACAGGGCGTCGTCGGCGGCATCGAACAGGGCGTGGGCCAGCTCCTGCAGGCGCCGTACCGTGAGGGTCTGGCACCGGGCCAGGATGGTGTGGCGGTCGGCCGGCCGCTCGGCCCGGCCCTCGGGATGGGAAAAGGGGATGACCTTGCCGTTGTCGCTTGCCATGGGGGCTCCTCGTGCTGCAGGGCCGGGTCCATGGCACGGGCCGGGGTGGCCGGTGGCGCCCGCGGAAAAAGGACTTCCCGCCACCTCTCCCACCATCGGACCGCCGCACGGCGGCTTGATGGGCAAGTCCCTGTTTCGTGAACGGGTTCACAGGCAGGAGCCCCATCCAGGCTCCCGGAGCAGGGGTTCCCATGGCCCGACCCCAGAAATACGCACCGAATTGGTGCATTGGATGGCCCTGATCCCGGGCGAGCCAACACGGGGTCACCCGCACCCGCCAGAGTACGGGAAGGAGGGCGGGCGGCATCGCTGCCGGATGGCCAAAACCGACGAACCTGGGCATGGATGGCGACCAAATCCCGAGCCCGTTGGTCAACCAAAATGGCAACTGCTTGAATGGAAAAAATTGGCCAGTGGTTTTCCCCAGCCCGGTGACGAAAAATTCATTCCGACTTTCATCGGGGCCACCCGGCCGTCCCCGAACATCGTCCCCCTCACCGCCCGTAGCCGGATTTCGTGGTTAGACCCAATCTGCAACTTGGACGTATACTACCGGCATCCACCGACATGAGCCCGCAAGAAGGCTCACGCCAGCGGACAGGCACGACTACATTCAAGCACGGCCGGGCGACCCAGCTGTAGCAGTACGGCTGGTGCACATACACATACGGCAAAATTCGAGAACGATAACGAGGCCAACGGCGTGCGCCCTTTGGTCACAGAAACCCGCTGGACAAGAAGATGACTGTTGATGTGCCTTCCCCTCGCAATCTGAATCCGATCGAACCGTATCACGACGAGCAGGAAATCAGCCTGGCCGACATCGTCGCGGTCCTGGCCCGCCGAAAGTGGCTGTTCCTTGGCGTGTGGGCGGCCGTGGTGGCGGCTGCCGTGGTCTACCTGGCGGTCACCCCCATCAGTTACCGCTATTTCGGTGTCATTGCCCTGGGGCGCGTGCCTGAACAGGCCACGGATGGATCACTCAAGCTGACCCTCATCGAAGACCCGGCCACGGCCACCGCGCGGGTCAAGGACGGGTACATTCCCGTGGTGAATGCAGTGAGTGATGGCGGTCATCAGCGAGTCAACATCACCGTGAAAAACCCGCGCAACACCACGCTGCTGGTGATGGAAACGTATGCGCCGGACGATAAGGCGGCCCGCGCGGAGAATGTGCTGCGGGAAATAGGTGACCGGCTCATCAGTGACCACCGCAACATCAGCGGTTACGCGGCCAGCCGGCTGCGCGCCCGCCTGGACGCAGCCCGGACCAGGCTGGCGGAGCTGCAAGACGACAGGTTGTTCGAGACCCGTTTGCGCCAGCACCGACACGCCATCGAAGATCTCAAGCGGCAACGCCAGGCCATGGCGGACCGGCGCCGGCTGGTGCGCAAGCGGATCGAAGATACCAGCGCACGTCTCGGGCTGGTGCGCGAAGAGCTGGCCCGACTGGACCGGCAGCTCGCCGACCTGGAAGCCAGCCGCAAGCAGGTCCTCAACGCCGGGTCCGACCCCACCCGCGCCATGAGCATCCTGCTCATCGCCACCCAGGTCGACCGGGTGGAAGACCGGCGGGCGAAGCTCGAGCACGAGGTGCAACTCGCCATCCCCCGGCAAAAGCGCCAGCTCCAACAGGAACTCCGGGACCTGGATCGCAAAGCGGCCTCTCTGGCAGAATCCCTCAAGACCGCCGAGGCCAAGCTGCAGGCCCTGCTGGCCGGCCGCGAGCGATCCATCGAAAAACAAAAAGCAGCTG
>JALSIK010000042.1 GCA_026990045.1 Chromatiales bacterium
TCGCCGCGCACCACCTCGTACTGATCCGTTCCCACCGAAACGGGCTTCCTGGGTGCGCTGCCCTTCTTGATGATGCCCAGGGCCTCCAGCCGGCGCAGCTCGCGGTACTTCTGCTCGATGGCCATCTCCGACTGCTTGCGCGCCTTGTTGGCCAGCTTGGTGGCCTTGGCCTCGTCACCGGCTGCCAGGGCCTTCTCGGCCTTCTTGATGATCTTGCCGGTATCGCGCCAGGCATAGCCTTCCCGCTTGGCCCGGGCATAGGCCTCCTTGGCCGCGGCGATGGCCTGTTCCGCCGACGACCCCGCCGCCGGCGCCTCCTCCTCCGGGCCGGCGCAGCCGGCAGCCAGCAGGGCCACCAGCACCAGGAATCCCAGCAGTTTCAACGGATGCGTTGTTTTCATTGGTGTGAGCTCCAGCGTTGTACTCGTGAGTGTTATATGTTCTTTCTGCCGGGACCCCGCGTCCCGGCGCAGGTACTTCCGCGCGGCCGCACCCCTGCCACCGGCATTGACCTGAAACTATCACCGGCCGCACAGCAGGTCAAGAAAGCCCCGCCTCACCAGGCCGCCGTGCGGGCCCCCGCCAGCGCCCGCTGCCGCGCCCGGTAGGCGGCGCGCCGGGCATCCAGCGCGAACACCCGGGCCTGGCGGTAATCACCGGCCTCCAGCTTCAGCCGCGCCTGCTCCAGCAGGACCCGGGCCCGGCGCATGGGCAGCGGCGCGTAGCGGGCCGCGTCCACCTCTTCCGCCGCCCGCACCGCCTGGCGCGCGTTGCTCATTTCCTGCACCGGCACAGCGGTGGCGCAACCGGCCCCGGCGAGTATCAGGCCGGCCATCACGGCACGCCGCAGGGGGAACTTCAAGGTCATGAAATTCAAGCGATTTTCCCGTATCCGGGCGGCACCATGCTGAACCTAGCACCGGCACCGGGGACTGTCAAGACAGGGGCGGGGGGGTTCCCGGGCACCGTGCTGGTAGAATGGCTGCGCGGAAAATAAGGAACAAATGCCGTGTCCGTCATCATCTATCACAATCCCCGCTGCACCAAGTCGCGCCAGACGCTGGCCCTGCTCAGGGAACGGGGCATCGAGCCGGAGGTGGTGGAATACCTCAAGACCCCGCCCGACGCCGCCACCATCGGGCGGCTGCTGGGGATGCTCCACATGAGCCCCCGTGACCTCATGCGGCGCAAGGAACAAATCTACCGGGCGCTGGGGCTGGACGACCCGTCCCTGGACGACGAGGCGCTCATCGCGGCCATGGTGGAACATCCCGTGCTCATGGAGCGGCCCATCGTGGTCAACGGCGACCGGGCCGCCATCGGCCGGCCGCCGGAGCAGGTGCTGGAGATCCTGTAGATGCCCGTGGAGATCCTGGTGCTCTATTACAGCCGCCACGGCGGCACCGCCGCCATGGCCCGCCAGGTGGCGCGCGGGGTGGAGTCGGTGGCCGGTGCCGGGGCCTGCCTGCGCACGGTGCCGGAAGTGTCCGCCCAGTGCGAGGCGGTGGCCCCGGCGGTGCCCGAGGAAGGCGATCCCTACGCCACCGCCGAGGACCTGGCCCGCTGCGACGGCCTGGCCCTGGGCAGCCCCACCCGGTTCGGCAACATGGCGGCACCGCTGAAGCACTTCATCGACAGCACCTCGGACCTGTGGCTCAGCGGGGCCCTGGCCGGCAAGCCCGCGGGGGTGTTCACCTCCACCTCCACGCTGCACGGGGGCCAGGAGACCACTCTCTTGTCCATGATGCTGCCGCTGCTCCACCACGGCATGGTGCTGGCGGGCCTGCCCTACTCCGAGGCCGCTCTCACCACCACCACCACCGGCGGCACCCCCTACGGACCCAGCCACGTGGCGGGGCCCGACGGCCGGCCGCTGAGCGAGGAGGAAAAGGCCCTGTGCCGGACCCTGGGCCGGCGCCTGGCCGGCCTCGCCCTGCGCCTGCGGGAGCCGGTGTGAGGCCCTGCCTTCCCTGGCGCGTGCTGGCCCTGGCCGGTCACCTGGGGCTCCTGGGCTGGCTCCTGCTCTGGTTCACCTGGCTGGCGCCGCCCCAGCACACCCCGGTGGCGGTGGCCCTGGTGGGCTTCGCCGGTCCGCTGCTGCTGCCCCTGCGCGGGCTGCTCCACGGCCGTGCCTACACCCATGCCTGGACCAGCCTGCTGTCGCTGCTCTACTTCACCCACGGCGTGGTGCTGGCCTGGGCCGAGCCCGGCGAACGGGCCTGGGCCCTGGTGGAGGTGGCCCTGAGCCTGGCCCTGTTCACCGGCACCGCGTGGTACGCGCGGTGCCGGGCCCGGCAGGCGGGAATCACGGGGGCAGCAGGCGGCGGACGAAGGGGATCGTGAGCCGGCGCTGGGCCGCCAGCGAGGCCTCGTCCAGCCGCTCCAGCAGGGCGAACAGGGCCGCGGGTTCGCGGGGGCAGCGGCGCAGCAGGTAGTCCGCCACCTCGGGCGGCAGCTCCAGGCCCCGGGCCCGCGCCCGCAGCACCAGGGCCCGGGCCAGGTCGGCATCGGCCAGGGGATGCAGCCGGAACACCGGCCCCCAGGCCAGGCGCGAGGCCAGGTCCGGCAGGCGCACGTCCAGGGCGTCGGGGACCGCGCGCGCCGCCGCATACAGCCGCCCGCCGCGCTCGCGCATGGCATTGTAGAACCGGAACAGGGCCCGCTCCCAGCCGGGGTCCCCGGCCACCGCCTCCAGCTCGTCGAGGCACACCAGCTCCAGCGCCTCCAGGCCCTCCAGCACCTCCGGCGCAAGGCCGGGGCCGGAGCCCAGCGGCAGGTAGGCGCAGCGGCCGCCGGCGCCGTGGGCCGCGTGGCAGGCGGCCTGCAACAGGTGGCTCTTGCCGCTGCCCGCCCCGCCGGCGAGGTAGACGAAGGGCTCCGACCCGCGGCGCAGGGTCTCCACCAGGGCGCCGTTGGCCCCGGCCACGAAGGTGTCGAAGGTGGCGCTGCCGGTGAGCGCCAGGGGCAGGGGAATCTGGGCCGCCATCAGTCCGCCGGGGGTCCACCGCCGTAGAGCCGGCTCTCGCGGTAGCGGGAACCGGCATGGCGCAGCAGCACCGCGATGACCGCCGCCACCGGCAGGGCCAGCAGCACGCCGAAGAAACCGAACAGCTGGCCGCCCGCCAGCACCGCGAAGATCACGGCCACCGGGTGCAGCCCGATGCGATCGCCCACCAGCAGCGGGGTCAGCACCATGCCCTCCAGGGCCTGGCCCACGCCGAACACCGCCGCCACGTAGGCCAGGTACAGGGGATCGTGGAACTGGAACAGGGCCGCCAGGCCGGCGGCGGTGAGGCCCACGATGAACCCCAGGTAGGGCACGAAGCTCACCAGCCCCGCCAGCAGGCCGATGAGCAGGGCCAGTTCCAGCCCCACCAGCCACAGGCCCACGCTGTAGACCGCGGCCAGGGCCAGCACCACCAGGAGCTGGCCGCGGAGGAAGGCCGACAGCACCTCGTCCGATTCCTGCGCCAGCTGCACCGCCACCGGCTCCAGCCGCCGCGGCAGCAGGTCGCGCACCCGGGCCACCAGCAGGTCCCAGTCGCGCAGCAGGTAGAAGGTGACCACCGGGATGAGCACCAGGTTGGCCAGCCACGCGGCCAGCGCCAGGCCCGAGCGGGTGACCGAGGCCAGCACCTGCCCCGCCAGCGAGCCCGCTTCCTTCCAGTGGGCCTGGAGCGCGGCCTTCACCGCCCCCAGGTCCAGGGCCGCCGGTTCCAGGCCCAGCCGCGCCGCCAGCGCCGGCAGCCCTTCGCGCTCCAGCCAGTCCAGCGCCGCCGGCAGGCGCTGGAACAGCACCGTGACCTGCTGCTGCAGGGCCGGCAGCACCAGGACCAGGACCGTCACCGCGAGGGCGGTGAGCACCACGAACACCACCGCCACCGCCGCGGTGCGCGGCAGTTTCCATTCCTCCAGGCGGTCCACCAGCGGATCGCCCAGGTACGCCAGCACCGCCGCCACCATGAAGGGGGTCAGCACCGGCGCCAGGAGCCAGAACAGCCCGCCGGTGACGAGCAGCCCGGCCAGCATCCACCACTTCTGCGATTCACTGATCATGCGGTGTCCCCCTTTTCGCGCACGGCCCGCACCAGGCGCCGGCCCCACTCCCACACGTAACCGGCCCCCGAGGCCACGGTGGTGCCCAGCACGATGTAGATCATCAGCGTGATCACCTGCGGCGGCACCGGGACCCCCGACAGGCCCAGGAGCAGCACCACCACCAGCAGGATCTGGAACACGGTGTTGAGCTTGCTGGCATAGCTGGGCCGGATGTCCAGCCGCTCCACCAGGTACTGGTAGGCCACCGCCCCCACCACGATGATGACATCGCGGCCGATGACCGCGGCCACCAGCCACGCGGGCAGGTGCCCCTCCCAGCCCAGGGTCAGGTACACCGCCAGCATGAGCAGCTTGTCGGCGAAGGGGTCGAGGAAGGCCCCCAGGCGCGAGCGCCAGCCGAAGCGCCGCGCCAGGTAGCCGTCGATGCCGTCGGAGATGCCGGCGGCGGCGAACAGGACCAGGGCCCAGCCGAAGTCCCCCTCCACCAGCAGCAACGCCACCGGCGGCACGAGCAGGATGCGCAGGACAGTGATGAGGTTGGGCAGGTCGCGCAGGTTCACGGAATGAGCCGGTAGACCAGGTCCGCCTGCAACGGCGCCGCCGGCGCCGGCCCGGCGGGGGCCGGGTCGGCGCGAGCCGGTGCGGCCTCGGGCCCCGGTTCGGGCGGGGGGCTGGCCAGGACGTCGCCCAGGGCCACCGCCTGGGCCAGGGCCAGCCGCCCGCCGCGGCTGCGCAGCCGGAACAGCACCCGGCCGGGGCGCAGCACCACGGGCTGCACCTGGTCCACCCCGCCCAGGCCCGAGAGGTAGCGCCACACGCGGTGATAATGGGCCAGGGTACGCACCCCGCGCACCAGCACCGTGACCTCGCCCTCCCCCACCTCGGGCTCGGCCCGGGCGAACCGGGCCGCCAGCACCTCGGCCACCTCGTCCACCCCCGGCCCCACCACCTCGGCCGCCTCGGCGCCGGTGAAGGCCCAGTCGTGGCGGCGGCCGGCCGCGTACAGGCTCCACCGCCCCTGCCAGCCGCCGCCCACGCCGCGGTAGATGCGCACCGCCGCCACCGCCTCGGCCTGGTAGCGGTCGGAGGCCGCCAGCAGGGGCTCTTCGAAGTTGGCCCACACGTCGCTCACCTGGAGCCGGCCCCGGTCCTGCAGGTCCCACAGGGGAAAGCGCACGGGGATGCCGCGGCGGCGGGCGGCCTGCTCCAGCAACCGCCGCACCGGATGGCGGGCATCGTTGGCGATGAGCCGGCGCCGGCCGCCGTCGTCCACCACCAGCCACACCAGGGTGACGGGCCGGGTCCGGCCCCAGGCCGGCAGGCCGTAGCGGCGCAGGAGCCGGTCCACCGCGCGGGCGTTGAAGCGGATCCACAGCACCTGCTCGTGCCCCGCCGGATCGGCCGCCATCTCCCCGGGAGTGCGCTTGCGGTAGCGGTACTGCTCCACGTAACGCGGGGCCCGGGCCAGCTCCTCGGCCAGCCCCGGTGCCGCCGCCAGGGCGCCGCGGCCGGAAACGCGCACCAGCACCTCGACGAAGGCCGAGGCCATGGCCGTGTCGCGCTCGGCCCCCTCCTGGCCGAAGACCGGCACTTCGGCCTCGTAGAGGTCCGGCACCTCGGCCGCGAACACCACGGGCATGGAACCCGCGGCCAGGAGGAAGACGAGGGCTGGGATCAGTCGGCGCATGGCGGCTTCCGTTCAAAGCGGCATACGATACCACAGGGCCGCACCGGCGGCGGGCGACCCGCCGCGCGTTTCCCGCGCCCGCCGCGAGTTGTTAAACTAGCAGGATATTGAAAAAGGCCGTCCTGGCCTTTCTCAACGCGCCGAAC
>JALSIK010000043.1 GCA_026990045.1 Chromatiales bacterium
CTGGCTGCTGGGCCGGCGCTGAGTCCATGAAGCAGGACGCCTTCGTCAGCCGCCACGCCGGGGACTGGGACCGCTTCGAGCGCTGGCTGGCCCAGGCCGAACTCAAGCACCCACCGGAGACCGTGCAGGACGAGGCCCGGGACATCCCCCACCTGTACCGGCGCCTGTGCCATCACCTGGCCCTGGCCCGGGCCCGCCACTACAGCGCCCACCTGGTGGATCGCCTGGAGCGGCTGGTGCTGGCCGGCCACCAGCGCCTGTACCAGGCCCGCCGCGCCAGCCTCGCCGCCGTGGCCGAGTTCGTGGGCCGCCGCTTCCCCGCCCGGGTGCGGGCCGAGTGGCGCCTGGTGCTGCTGGCGGCCCTGGTGTTCTACGCCCCCCTGGCCGGGACCTTCGCCGCCGCCTGGCACGACTCCGACTTCGCCTACAGCCTCATGGCCCCGGAGCAGGTGGCCCAGTTCGAGCTCATGTACAGCGACGAGGGACAGAAGAAACTGGGCCGCCTGCGCGCCTCCGACGACGACTTCGCCATGTTCGGCTTCTACATCCGCAACAACATCGGCATCGGGTTCCAGACCTTCGCCGGCGGTGTCTTCGCCGGGCTGGGTTCGGTGTTCTTCCTCGCCTTCAACGGGCTCGTCATCGGCGTGGTGGGCGGTCACCTGGTGGGGCTCGGGTACGGGGAAAACTTCTTCACCTTCGTCGCCGGCCACAGCGCCCTGGAACTCACCGCCATCGTCCTGTGCGGGGCGGCCGGCCTGCGCCTGGGCGCGGCACTGGTGAGGCCGGGCCCGCTGTCCCGCCGCGACGCCCTGCGCCTGGCGGCGCGGCCGGCGCTGGAGATGGTCTACGGCGCGGCGCTCATGCTGGTGGGCGCGGCCTTCGTCGAGGCCTTCTGGTCCTCCACCCAGGCCATCCCGCCGGCGGTGAAGTACGGCGTGGGCCTGGCCGGGTGGGGCCTGGTGCTGGTCTATTTCGTGCTCGCGGGGCGCGGCCGTGCGGCTTGAGGACATGACCGCCGAGGTGCGCCCGCGCCTCAACTGGGAAGCGGTGGACCTGGGGTTCGCCATGGCCCGGCGCTGGTGGCCGCGGCTGGCGCTGGCCTGGACGCTCACCGCGCTGCCGGCCCTGGTGGCCGCGGCCCTGCTGCTGCCGGACCACCCGTGGTGGGCGCTGGCCCTGGTCTGGTGGGGCAAGCCGCTGTACGAGCGCGGCCCCCTGCACGTGCTGAGCCGTGCCCTGTTCGGCCACCTGCCGCCGGCCGGCGAGCTGGCCCGGGCCCTGCCGGGGCTGCTGTGGCGCCAGGCCCTGGGAGCATTGACGGTGTTCCGCCCCGACCCGGCACGCAGCTTCAACCGCCCGGTGGCCCAGCTCGAGGGCGGCAGCGCGCGCGACCGCGGCGCCCGCCTGCGCACCCTCCAGCGCACCGCCCACGGCGCCGCCACCGCCCTGACCCTGGCCTGCCTCGCCTTCGAGCTCATCCTGTGGGCCGGGCTGCTGGCCCTGGCCTGGCTGCTGGCGCCCGGCGGGGTGCTGGGGCTGGAATCCGGCTCCCTGCTGGACGAGCTGTCCGCCACCGCCCGCGGCTGGATCATGGTGCTGGCGGCCTGGGGCGCCATGGCCGCGGTGGCGCCCTTCTACGTCGCCGGCGGCTTCGCCCTTTACCTCAACCGCCGCAGCCGGCTGGAGGGCTGGGACCTGGAGCTGGCCTTCCGCCGCCTGGCCGCGCGCGTGGCGCACCTGCGCCGGCCGGCGGCGGTGGTGCTGGCCGCGGCGCTGGTCCTGCCGCTGTCGCCGGTGCCGGCACAGGCGGACGAGCTGCACCTGCTGCCCCCCGCCGAGGCACGGCAAATCATCGGCGAGGTGCTGGCCGACCCGGTCTTCGGCGGCACCGAGACCGTGCCCGGCTGGTATCCCAGGAAGCGCGCGGGCGGCGCGGAAAAAGAACCCGGCGGCGAGGTGGACCTGGACTGGCTGGCCCGGCTGCTGCGGGCCCTGGCCGGGGCCGGCGATATCCTGGGCCGCGTCGCCGAGCTGCTCATGTGGCTGGGCGCGGCGGTGGTCGCGGGCCTGCTGGTGATCTGGATCCTGCGCCACCTGCCGCGCGGCGGCTGGGGACTGAAATCCCGGCGCGAGGGCGGTGCCGATGCCGCACCCCGGACCCTGGCCGGGCTGGACGTGCGGCCGGAATCGCTGCCCGAGGATCCCGCCGCCGCGGCCCGGGCCCTGTGGCAGGCCGGCCGGGCGCGCGAGGCCCTGTCGCTGCTCTACCGCGCCGCCCTGGCGGCGCTGGTGGCCCGCCACGGCCTGCGCCTGCCCGCCAGCGCCACCGAGGGCGACTGCCTGCGCGCGGTGCGGGCCATGGCCGGCCGGCTGGGGGCGGACACGGCGGACTTCTTCGCCGCCCTCACCCGCCTGTGGCAGGCCGCCGCCTACGCCCACCGCGAGCCCGCACCGGCCGACATGGAAACCACCTGCGGCGACTGGCCGCACCACTTCGGCGGCGGACCGTGAGGCCCGGCATCCGGACAGGCCTGGTGGTCACCGCCGCGGTCCTGGCCGTGGGCGGGGCGCTCACCGCCTGGTTCCTGCACCACTACGAGTACCGCAGCGAGGAGGTGCCCATGCCGCCCGCCATCGAGGCCCGGCGCAACCCCTACCTCGCCCTGCAGCGCTTTCTCCAGCGGCTGGGCGACACCGTGCGCGTCCACCGGCGGCTGCCGGGACCCGCGGACCTGGGTCCGCGCGACGTGCTCCTGCTCACCACCGCCCGCTACAGCCTGACCCCGGGCAGGGCGCGCACCCTGCTGGAGTGGGTGCGCCGCGGCGGCCACCTAGTGGTGCGCATCCGCCCCCCGCGCGAGCCGGCCCTGCCCGACCCCCTGCTCGATCCCCTGGACATCGAGGTGGCGGAGCTGGAACGCCGGCACCAGGACCCCTTCACCCTGCAGGTGTACGACAACGACGCCCCGCTCACCGTGCATTTCCCCCCGGGGCCGCGCCTTATCACCGGGCGCGATCCGGAACCGGACTGGAGCGTGCGCGACGGCGCCGGCACGGTGGTGGCCGAGTACCGTCTGGGCGCGGGCTGGCTCACCGTGCTGGCCGGCTTCGGCTTCCTCGACAACGATCGCATCGGCAAGCACGACCACGCCGCCCTGGCCCAGCGCCTGCTGCACCTGGACGCCCGCCGCGGCACCTTCCACCTGGTGGCGGGCGAGTTCCACGTGCCCTTCTCCCGCCGCCTGTGGCGGGCCGCCTGGCCGGCGCTCACCGCGGGGCTCGCCCTGCTCGCGGCCTGGCTCTGGGCCCGCGGCCGGCGCTTCGGCCCGCGGCTGCCGGCGCCCGGCGGCCCCCGCCGCAGCCTGCGCGAGCACGTGCGGGCCAGCGGCGACTTCCTCTGGCGCCACGGCCAGGGCGCGGCGCTCCTGGCCGCGGCCCGCCGCAGCCTGCGCAATCTCGTGGGCCGGCGCCACCCGGGCCTGAACCACCTGCCGCCGGAGCGCCTCTACCCGCGCCTGGCCCAGCTGGCCGGCCTGCCGCCCGAGGCCGTGCGCGAGGCCTTCGAGGCCGAGCCCGAGGGCGCCGCCGGCTTCACCCGACTCGTGAGAACCCTGGAGACCATAAGGACCAAGCTATGAACGACTCCCCCGCGCCCGGCGCCGAGATCGCCGCCGCCCACGACACCGCCCAGGCCCTGCGGCGCGAGATCGCGCGCGTCATGGTGGGCCAGGACGAGGTCATCGACCAGGTGCTCGTCGCCCTGTTCGCCGCCGGCCACGTGCTGGTGGAAGGCGTGCCGGGGCTGGGCAAGACCCTGCTGGTGCGGGCCCTGGCCCGCACCTTCGACGGCCGCTTCGCCCGCATCCAGTTCACGCCGGACCTCATGCCCAGCGACATCACCGGCCACGCCCTGTACGACATGAAGGCCCAGACCTTCAAGATCCGGCGCGGCCCGGTGTTCACTCACCTGCTGCTGGCCGACGAGATCAACCGCGCCCCGGCCAAGACCCAGGCCGCGCTGCTGGAGGTGATGCAGGAACAGCAGGTGACCATCGAGGGCCAGGCCCTGCCCATGGACCGGCCCTTCATGACCCTGGCCACCCAGAACCCCATCGAGCAGGAAGGGACCTACCCCCTGCCCGAGGCCCAGCTCGACCGCTTCCTGCTCAAGGTGCTCATCGACTACCCCGGCGCGGACGAGGAGGCGGAGCTGGTGGCGCGCGTCACCTCCGGCCAGGTGGGCGACGGCCTCAACGTCTCCGCGGTCAGCCCCGTGGTGGACGCCGAGACCATCACCCGGCTGCAGGCCACCTGTGCCCGGGTGCAGGTGGACCGGAAGGTGCTGGAGTACGCGGTGGCCATCGTGCAGAAGACCCGCAACTGGCCCGGCATCACCGTGGGCGCCGGGCCGCGCGGCGGCATCGCCCTGGTGCGCGCGGCCCGCGCCGCCGCCCTGCTCAACGGCCACGACTTCGTCACCCCCGACGACATCAAGCAGATGGCCGCCCCGGCCCTGCGCCACCGGCTGGTGCTCTCGCCCGAGATGGAGATCGAGGGCCAGACCGCCGACACCGTGCTCGCCGCGGTGCTGGAAAGCGTGGAGGCCCCGCGCACGTGATCCCGGCCCGCCCGCTGCTGGCGCTGCTGGGCGCCTGGACCGCGCTGGGGGCCGCGGCGTCGTTCCAGGCCCTCTTGCTGCCCCCGTGGCAGTGGAGCGGCATCGCCCTGGCGGCGCTGGCGGTGATGGACGCCGTGGCCGCCCGCGGCCTGCCGCTGCCCGCCGTGCGCCGCGAGGTCATGCCCGCCCTGGCCCTGGGCAGCCCCGCGCCGGTGACCGTGGAACTGCACAACCCCCTGGGCTTCCCGCGGCCCGTGCAGGTGTTCGACCACCACCCGCCGGCCGCGGCGCAGACCGGCCTGCCCCACCCCCTGCGCCTGCCCGCCACCGGCTGGGCGAAGCTCACCTACCGGCTGCGGCCGCTGGCGCGCGGCGCCCATGCCTTCGGGCCGGTGCAGATCCGCATCGCCTCGCCGCTGCGGCTGTGGTGGCGCGACGCGAAGGTGCCGGTGGCCACCGAGGTCCGGGTCTATCCCAACTTCGCCGCGGTGATGAAGTACACCCTCCTGGCCCAGGACCGGCGCCTGGGGGACATGGGCATCCGCCGCCGGCGCCGCCGCGGCGAGGGGCTGGAGTTCCACCAGCTGCGCGAATACCGCGAGGGCGACGCCCTGCGCCAGGTGGACTGGAAGGCCACCGCGCGCACGGGCAAGCTCATCTCGCGCGACTACCAGGAGGAACGGGACCAGCGCGTGGTGTTCCTCGTCGACTGCGGCCGGCGCATGCGCGCCGCCGACGGCCACGTGAGCCACTTCGACCACACCCTCAACGCCGTGCTGCTGCTAGCCCACGTGGCCCTGCGCCAGGGCGACACGGTGGGCCTCATGACCTTCTCCGGACCCGAGCGCTGGCTGGCCCCGCGCAAGTCCGTGACCAGCGTCAACCGCCTGCTCAACGTGCTCTACGACCTGCAGCCGGGCCTGGACGCCCCCGACTACAGCGCCGCCGCCACCCGCCTGCTGGCCCGCGAGCGCCGCCGCGCCCTGGTGGTACTGGTGACCAACGTGCGCGACGAAGACACCGACGACCTGCTGCCCGCCCTGGCCCTGCTGCGCCGCCGCCACCTGGTGCTGCTGGCCTCCATGCAGGAAACCGCCCTGCGCGAGGCCCTGGCCACCCCCGTGGACGGCTTCGACGCCGCCCTGGAACACGCCGCCACCCATCACTACCTGGCCCACCGCGAGGCCGCCCACGAACGACTGCGGCGCAGCGGCATCTACACCGTGGAC
>JALSIK010000044.1 GCA_026990045.1 Chromatiales bacterium
GCGGCCGCGGTTTTCCAGCACCACCGCCACCGTGCAGCCCTCCTCCAGGACCAGGTCTGCCACCGCCAGGTCGGGCAGCGGCCGGCCCGCCGCGATCCCGCCCGGGGCCCGTGCGTCCGCCGCCGGGGCCGGCGTGGCGAGAGCGGCCAGCAGCAGGACGAGACCGGCCTCAGTCCGCCGCCACATGGATCACCACGTCACCGCGGGCCCGCAGCCGCGCCACGGCCTCCTCCAGCCGCCGCCGCTGGTCGCCCTCCCCTTCCAGGCGGACACGGTACACGCCCAGGGCCCCGGGGCCGTCCACGATGGTGCCCTCCACCGCCTGCAGCACCTCCCGGATCTGGGCCTCGGTGGCCTGCGGCCGGAATTCCACCTGGATGACGGCGCCGCCCCGGCTTCCGCCCAGGGGCACGATGCCCGCGCCGTCATCCACCCAGGGCCGCACCAGCAGCACGCTCTGGATCACGATGACCACCACCGCCGCGGCCAGCGCCGGGCGCCACCACTCGCGGCGGCGCGGGGCGGGGGCCTCGGCCTCCACCTCCCGCAGCAGGCGGCGCAGGCCCAGCTCCCCCGGGGTGGCGCCGGGCGCGGCCTCCTTCACCTGTTCCCGCAGGCGCGCCAGCCAGGCCACCTCGTCGCGGCACCGCGGGCACGTCTCCAGGTGCCGCGCCACCGCCTCGCGCTCGGCGCCCTCCAGGGTGCCGTTGACGTACCAGGGCAGGAGGTCTTCGGGATGGGACGAGGTGTCGCGTGTGTTCATGGGACGTTCTTCCAGGCCGTGTTGCTGGGGTAGTCGCCGCCGGCCGGCGCGCGGTTCAACGCCCGCCCTCCAGCAGGCCCTGCAGGCAGCGCTTCAAGGCGTTCTTGGCGTGCATCATGCGCGTCTTCACCGTGCCCAGGGGACAGTCCACGATGCGGGCGATCTCGGGGTAGGACAGGTCCTCGAAGAAGGCCAGGTGCACCACCTCGCGGTGGGCGTCCGAGAGCCGCTCCAGGCAGCGGCGCACGGCCCCGGCGTCCTCCAGGCCCGACAGGAGGTCGAAGGCCGCCGGCGCCGCCTCGTCGGCCATGTGCTCGTCCAGTTCTTCGTGGCCTGCCTCGCGCCCGCGCCGGCGCAGGGCGTCCCCCACCTTGTGGTGGGCGATGCCCAGGACCCAGGTCATGGCGCTGGACCGGCCCTCGAACCGCGCCGCATGGCGCCAGACCTGGAGCATCACGTCGTTGAGGATGTCCGCCGCCAGCGCCGGCTCCGCCACCCGCTTGAGGACGAAGGCATAGATGCGGCCGTGGAACAGGCGGTAGAACGACGCCAGCGCCCCGCGGTCGCCGCCCGCGATGGCGGCCAGCAGCGCCTCCGCCGACTCCACCCCGGCACCGCCCCCCTCCCCTGCGCGGTCCCCGGCGCTCAAGGCACGCGCAGCTCCCGGATCTCGCTCTCGGCCACCATGCGGCCCTGGCCGTCGATGGCGCGCACGCGCCAGCGGTAACGGCGGCCGGGCACCAGGTGGCCGCGGGTGGCCGCCGACAGCACCGCCTCGCTGCGCTCCCCCGGCACCACCACGCCGGTCACCGGGCGCGCGCCCTGGCGGGTGGCGTCCAGCAGGTCCAGCCGGTACGCCGCCGCCCCGGGCACCGCGCGCCAGGCGAAGCGCGTCTCCGGGCCCAGGGTCACACCGGGGGCCGGCCGCACCAGGGGCAGGGACCGCAGGGCGCCGCCCCGGCCGCCGCTGACGAAGTAGGCCAGTTCCGGCGGCTCGAACCCGGGCCGCGGTTGGGTGATGCGCAGCCGCACCCGGTAACCGCCCCGGGCCCCGGTGGGCAACGGCGGACCGGGGAGGGCCTGCACCCCGGTCCCGGTGAGATGCCGGCGCACCGTGCGCACCACGCGATACACCGGCCGGCCGGCGGTGGACGCGGGATCGGCCACCTCCCACACCGCCCGCAGCAGGCCGCTGCCGGTGACGGTGAGACGGGCCTGCACCGCGAGCGGGGCGCCGGGCTCCACCACCTGGAGCACCGAACCGTCGGCGAAGGACAGGGCCACCCGCGCCACCGAGAAGGCCGCCCCGCCGCTGCCGGTCACCGGCAGCGTCACCGTGCCCGTGGCGGCACCGAAGCCGTCGTCGAAGGTGCGCACGTAGACCACTTGCGAAAAACCCAGCCGGTGCGCGCGGTGGATCACCCGCGCCGGCACCGTCACCGCCTCGCGGAACGTGAACACGGTGAGCGCGCCCGAGACCGGGCGGGTCTGGCTCAGGAGCCGGGGCACGGTGCCCAGCAGCGGCCCCGTCGCGCTGCCGGCGTGAAAGGCCCCCGCGGCCGAGGACACGGTGTCGCCGGCGGGCACGCCGCCGGCGGAAAACTGCCGCTCCACCCGCCATGCCACGGAAACCGACGCCGGGCTGCCCAGGGCCACGGTGCGCTGCCCCGGTTGCGGCGAGACCGCGAAAACCACCGCCCCGGCGGGCGGGGCGGCCGCCACCATCCCCAGCGCAACCGCGGACAGCAGGATTTTTCTGCCGGTGACCGTCATCATGCCTCCCGTCTCGCCGTTATTCCCCCGGCACCCAGAACACCGTCAGGCGCAGGAACACCTGGTTGCTGGTGGCATCCCCCGCGGGATCCACCCGGTCGGACAGTTCGTTGCGCGTTCCCTCCAGCGCCAGCTGGACACCCGGGCGGCCGGCCCCCGCCCCCTGCACATCCCACACCGCCGCCGCGGTGTAGGTGAGGGTGCGGGTATCCAGGGAGTCGTCGGACAGGCGCTGCCGGTTCAAGGTGATCCCGAGGTTGAGGGTGAGGCGTTCCCCGAAAGGATAGCCCAGCTCCAGGCTGGCGGTGTCCGTGGTGTCGTCGATGGCGGCATCGCGGTCGCGGCTGTCGCTGTGCTGGAACGACAACGCCAGGCTGGCGCCGCCTTCGCCCTGGATGTTCACGGCCGCCTCGGTGGTGCGGTCGTCCGTGGCCGCGGACTGGCCGGTGAAATCGTCGCTGCGGCCCACGAAGTGGGCCAGGCTCCACTCCCACGACGGGTAGGCGAACCCGGCCGAGAACGCCACGCGGGTGGTGGCGGAAAACGGCCCTGGCGCGAGGCCGGCCCCGCCCCGCACCACGCGCCGCTCTTGGTCCACGCCCTCGAGGGTGAACGTGGGCCGGCCGTACCACGGCAGCGCCTCGCCCGCGGGCTCCGGCGCATGGACCAGGGCCAGCGTCGCCCGCCGGGTGCGGATGCGCGGCAGCAGGGCCAGGTCGTTGACGTTGTCGGTCTCGCGCCCCAGCGCCGCTTCGAGCTGGAGCCCCCCGCGGTTGAAACGGGCGAAGGCCCGCAGCAGCTCGCGGTCCGGCACCGCCTCGGGATTGGCGGGACTGCGGAAGAAGGTCCCCACCCGCCGGTGCTCCACGCCCACGGCCAGGGCCGGCGCCGTTCCGTCGCCGGTGTCGCCGCGCCACACGGCGTACTCCGCCAGCAGGGCCAGGGCCCGGTCCCGCTCGGCCGCGGCCGGGCCGCCGCCGTCGAAATCGTAGCGGACCCCCGCCGCCTCCCCGCGCAGGCGCAGGCGCCGGTCCAGCAGCAGGGCGTCGGCCGCCACCGACACGCCGTCGCCCCGGCTGCCGGTCTCGCTCTCGCCCCCGACACCCTCGCCGGTCTGCCCCGGGTCGCCGCCGGAAAGCAGCGTCACCGCCACCACCAGGGCCTCCGGGTCCCGGGCCACGGGGCGGGCCTCGAACACCACCCCCGCCGTGCGGCGCGCCGGGCTGCCCACGCCCAGCCCCTGCCGCAGCCCCAGCACCTCCTGGGTGGTCACGGCAAAGGCGCGGGCGGCGTAGCGGCCGCCGGCGCCGAGGTAGCCGGCCGACAGTCCCCGGCGCGTGAAATCGCCCGCCAGCAGGCCCGGCGGCAGGGGGGCCTGGTGACCGGCCCGACCCTCCCATGCCCCGCGCCGGCCGGTGACCAGGAACTCGCCCGCGTCCACCAGGCCGCCGCCCCGCGGCAGTCCCGCCGGATCGGTGTCGAGCAGGACCTCGCCCTCCCCGGTCACCTGCCAGTCCCCGTCGGCGGCGCGCCCGTCGAAGGTGGCGGCGCCCTGGATCCGCCCGCGCCGCGGCGGCGGCGTCCCCAGCCCGCTGCCGCCCAGCCGGTGCACGGCGGAGACGCTGCCTTCCATCGCCAGGCCGGCCTCGCGCAGCCGGGCCGAATGGCGGATCTCGAAAGTCCACGAGCCGTGTTCCAGGAGGTCACCTTCCGGCGTGTGCTCCACCAGCCGCAGGTGATGGACCCCTTCCGCCAGCGGCTCCACCGGCCGCAGCACCAGCACCTCGCCCTCCCGCTCCAGCACGGCGGTGACGTCCACGTCGTCCAGTTCCAGGATCAGGCGCGCGAGGGTATCGGCATTCCAGCCGGCAAGGCGGATGCGGAGGGGATCGGACGGCCCCCGTACCTCGTGGTCCGCGGGCAACAGGCGGGGCGGCTGCTGGGCGTGAAGCGGGGCCGCTCCCAGCAACAGCCCGGCCAGCACCAGGGCAGGCAGGAGCCGGGCCCGCCGGGCCTCCCCCCGGGGCACGGTGGCGCCTCGTTCCAACGGAGTCCTCTGGCCCATCCCCCGGTTCCCGTGTTCTTCTGGAATGACACCGCGAAGCCGGCAGTGAACCAGGAAGTCCTGTGCCACCCGTCACGGTGGCCCACAAGATACTGTAGCCATGGGGATGGTTTCAAACCTCGGCGCCGGGAAATCCGATGGAAGCGATGGATCGCGCCGGCGCAATCCGGCCCGCCGGAGACACCGCTCACCCTGCGCAGTGGTAGCCGAACTGCTCCAGCGCCTCGAGCCAGTAATCCGCCAGCAGGGGATGGGAGAGGAGGTAGGCAGCGGTATTGGGCGTCCAGTTGCGGCGGGCCTCGGCCACGGCCTCGTCCCACTCTTCGAGGCTGTAGTCGCCACGGCCCAGCCACAGCAGCGCCACCAGCACGTGCTGCTGATCCGGTTCCAGGTCGTTGACCGCGGCCTCGAATTCCATCCGCGTGGTGTCGTCCACGTGGTCGGCGAGCACCTGGAGGGCCCAGTCGTCGGTAGGCGCTCCCGGCACCTCGGGAATCACCACCCCTTCCTTGGCATGGAACTCCCGCGCCCGGTCGACGAGGAAGCACACGATCTCCGGGTTGATCTCGAGCATGGTGCCTCCCGCTCCTTGTTGTCCGTTGCTTGTTGGAGTTATGGGTACCGCAGGCCCCTGATCCAAGTGTTGATCCACGTCAAGCGGCGGGAACACCACCGGCTCAGTTGTAACGCCCGGCGCCGGGAAACAGGGGTTCGGGTTCCGGCTCCGGACGCGGGCCCTGGGCCCGGCGCATGGCCGCCTCCACCAGCGCCGCCTGCACCGCGTGCCGATCCACCACCCGCGGGTACAACACGTGCTGGGCCGCCACCAGTGCCGCCTGGCGCGCAGCGGCACGCTCCAGGCACGCCCGCAGCCCGTCCGGCAGCGACGGCAGCAGCAGCAACCAGGGGGCCTGCCAGGCGTGGTAGTCGGCCACCGCTTCACTCAGCAGCCGGTCCGGCCACTGCTCCCGCAACAACAGCAAGGGGAAGGCCCCGGCGTCCAGGACGCGCCCCTCCAGGGCAGGCGCCGGCGGGATACAGTCCAGCCCCCGCCCGTTGCCCCGGCGGTCGCGCTGGAACCACTGGGCCCGGCCCCCGCTGCCGGCGTTGACGCGCGCTTCCAGCCATTCACCGTGCCCGGGCACGCCACGCCGTTCCAGCACCGGTGAATGGAAATGGCGCCGGCACCGCAGGCTGACGC
>JALSIK010000045.1 GCA_026990045.1 Chromatiales bacterium
GACGAGCCCACGCCGGAGGCACCGCCGGGCTGGATCCTGCACCGGCGCAAGCGCGCCGGCGCCGTGATCTACGGCCTGTGGCTGGCCGGCACCGGGCACGAGGTCCCGGCGGCGGGGTGAAATGAAGGGGCGCCTTGCCCTGGATCAAGTTCCGCGGGGGCCGGGCGAGTAGAGTGATCCATGGCGGTGACCCTCGCCGTCTCCGGATAAGGTGGGCATACAGATGCATGCGATGCGCCGTTGCGTCATGGCCGTCCTGGTCCTGGCCGGGCTGGCGCCGGGCCCCGCCGGGGCCATTCCGGCCTTCGCCCGTCAGTACCAGATGAGCTGCGCCGCCTGCCACGCCGCCTTTCCCCGCCTCAACGAGTTCGGCGAGCAGTTCGTGGCCATGAACTACCGCCTCCCCAACTGGAAGGCGGGCACCGTCTCCGGCGGCGACGACATGCTGGCGCTGCCGGCCTCGGTGCCCTTCGCCATGCGTGCCCAGGCCTACGTGCAGCGGCGCCAGGCCGGCGCCATCGACGTCGTCACCGGCGAGAAGACCTCGGCCGGCACCGACATCCAGGCGCCGTATCTCGTCAAGCTGCTCTCCAGCGCGCCGCTGTCGGATCACGTCAGCTATTACTTCTACGGCATCTTCGCCGAGAAGGGCGAGAACGGCCTGACCATCATCGAGGACGCCTGGTTCTCGCACGACGACGTCTTCGGCACCGGCACGGCCATGATGCTGGGCCAGTTCCAGGTCTCGGACCTCATGTTCCCGCGCGAGCTGCGCATGACCTTCCAGGACTACATGGTCTACCGCATGGGCGGCCTCACCTACGACCGCGGGGTGCTGTTCTCGCGCGAGGCCGGCCCCCTGGAGCTGGCCCTGGGCTGGGTCAACGGCAACGGCATCGAGGACAACGTGGGCATCAACAGCCCCGGCTACAAGCGGCCCGACCACCTGTTCGACGACGACAGCGGCAAGGCCGTGTTCGGCCGCGTGGGCACCCGCGCGGGGCCGGTGACCGTGGGCCTGTTCGCCTACTCCGGCTCGCAGAAGAACGCCACCGGCCCGGCCGGGACCGGGCACGGCCCGCGCGACACCGGCAAGACCGCGGTGGGGCTGGATCTCTCCGGCAAGGCGGGCGACCGCACCTGGTGGTTCGCCCAGGTCATCCGCAACGAGTGGGACGGCTTCCTCGATCCCGCGCGCAAGTACACCTGGACCGGGGGCTTCATCGGCGTGGACTACGTCCACTCGGACAAGTGGACCTTCTCCTGCCTGTACAACCACGTGGACGCCGGCGACCTGGCCGGCACCGACACCGTGTACGAGGGGCTGGACATGCGCACCCTCACCCTCACCGCGAGCTACTACTTCATGCGCAACGTCAAGGGCGTCATCGAGGCCAATGCCGACCTGCTGGACACGGTGGCCAGGACCGGCACCTATTACACCGGCCACCTGGAAGGGGAGAACTACTTCCTGCTGGGCTTCGATGCCGCGTTCTGAGGGCGGAGGACAGAAGACAGAAGACGGAGGACCATCGGTGCGTCCGCTGCGCTCGACGCACCCTACGGCGCTCCTGCACCCGAACCAACGAAGGCGTAGGGTGCGTTCGCCCCGCGAACGCACCGCGAACCTCCACCGCAGCGCGGATGTCCCGCCGGCTCAGAAATAACCCAGGCGGAGGCGGAGCACCGAGGTCGCCACGAGGCCCTCGCCGCGCGGGTCGGCGGCCCCGGTGACAATGCCGCTGTCGCGCTCGGCGATGACCACCTGCATGTTGCCGTAGGGGGCCACCTCGCGCAGCCGGTGACCCATGGCCGCGAGCCGGGCCAGGGTGGCGCCGTCGAAGGCGCCGCGCTCGTACTGGATCTCGTCCGGCAGGTACTGGTGGTGCCAGCGCGGGCGCGCCACGATGTCGGCCGCGGAGTCGCCGGCCACCACGCCGAGGATGGCGTGCAGCACCATGGTGATGATGCGGCTGCCGCCGGGGGTGCCCAGCACGGCGATGCGGTCGGGGGTTTCGACGAAGGTGGGGCTCATGGAGGAGAGCATGCGCTTGCCCGGGGCGATGGCGTTGGCCTCGGCCCCCACCAGCCCGTAGGCGTTGGGCGCGCCGGGCCGGGCGGCGAAGTCGTCCATCTCGTCGTTGAGCAGGATGCCGGTGCCGGGAGCGACGAAGCCGGAGCCGAAGGGCCAGTTGATGGACAGGGTGGCCGCCACCCGGTTGCCCTCGGCGTCGATGATGGAGTAGTGGGTGGTGTGGGTGCCGGGCGCGGCCTCGGCGACCCCCGGCAGCAGGGCCGAGGGCGTGGCCCGGGCCGGGTGGATGCCGGCGCGCAGGCCGGCGGCGTAGGCGGGCGAGGTGAGCAGGGCCACGGGCACCTGCACGAAGTCGGGATCACCCAGGTACACGGCCCGGTCGCGGTAGGCCCGGCGCATGGCCTCCGTGATCAGGTGAATGCGCGCCGCCGGCGCCAGGCCGTCGAGTTCGTAGCCGGCGAGGATGTTGAGCATGGTGGCCAGGGCCACGCCGCCCGAGGAGGGCGGCGGCGCGGTCACGATGCGCGCGCCGCGGTAGCGGAACGTGACGGGCTCGCGCTCCACCACGCGGTAGTCTTCGAGGTCGCGCTGCGACCAGATGCCGCCGGCGGCGCGCACGCCCGCCACCAGCCGCCGCGCGGTCTCGCCGCGGTAGAAGCCGGCCCTTCCCTCGCGCCCCAGCCGCTCCAGCACCGCCGCCAGCTCCGGCTGGCGGATGAGGTGGCCTTCGGGCGGGACCTCGCCGTCCAGCAGGAAGATGCGGGCGGCCGCGGGCGAGGCGCGCAGGGCGTCGCGGCGGAACGCCGCCATGCGCCGGTAGCGGGGCGTGACGGCGAAGCCCTCGCGGGCGGCGCGTATCGCCGGCGCCAGGCTCTGCGCCAGGGGCAGGCGGCCGTATTCCCGGGCCAGGTGGACCAGCGCCGCGGGCACGCCGGGGATGCCGGCGGCCAGGGGGCCGTCGAGGGAGGCCCCGGGCACCGCGTTGCCGGCGGCGTCCAGGTACATGTCGCGCGTGGCCGCCAGGGGTGCGCGCTCGCGCCCGTCGAGGAACACCTGGCGCCCGTCTTCGGCCAGGTGCAGGAGCCAGAAGCCGCCGCCACCCAGGCCGGAGCTGTAGGGCTCCACCACCGCCAGGGTGGCGGCCACGGCCACGGCGGCGTCGAAGGCGTTGCCCCCCTGGTGGAAGATCTCGAGCCCGGCGCGGCTGGCCGCGGGATGGGCCGAGGCCACCACGTGCATGCGGCCTTCCCGCACCAGGGTGCCGCCGCCCGCGCAGCCCGCCGCCAGCAGCGCGGCGGCCATGGCCAGGGCCAGCCAGGGGAGGCGCGGCCGGCCCCGGGCCGGCGCCCCGACGAAGGCCGGGCCGACCTTTTTCAGCATTGCGTCAGGCGCTCTGCTGCATGAGCCGGCGGTACTTGGCCTGCAGCTCTTCCTGCGTCTCGGGGTAGTCGGGGTTCTTGGGGATGCAGTCCACCGGGCAGACCTCCACGCACTGGGGGGTGTCGAAGTGGCCCACGCACTCGGTGCACAGGTTGGGATCGATCTCGTAGATCTCGTCGCCCTGCGAGATGGCGCTGTTGGGGCACTCGGGCTCGCACACGTCGCAGTTGATGCATTCGTCGGTGATCATCAGGGCCATGGACTGCTCCCGTCGGGTGGTGCCGCCAGGGGCGCGTAGTTTACCCCAGGCGGCGCTTGAGCGCAGCCGCCACCTCGGGATGGACGAAGGGCGCCACGTCGCCGCCCAGGGCCGCGATTTCCCGCACCAGCGAGGAGGAGATGTAGGCGTACTCCTCCGCCGGGGTCAGGAACAGGGTCTCCACCTCCGGCGCCAGGTGCCGGTTCATGGAGGCGAGCTGGAACTCGTACTCGAAGTCGGACACCGCGCGCAGGCCGCGCAGGATGACCCGGGCGCCGCGGCGGCGGGCGAAGTCCACCAGCAGGGTGTCGAAGCTGCACACCTCCACCCCGGGGATGGCGCCCAGCACGGTGCGGGCCAGGGCCAGGCGCTCGTCCAGGGGAAACACCGGCGCCTTGCCGCTGCCGGTGGCGATGGCCACGATGACGTGATCGAACAGGCGCGCGGCCCGGCTCACCAGGTCGCTGTGGCCGTTGGTGACGGGGTCGAAGGTGCCGGGGTAGATGGCGGTGGTCATGGGGCGGCCCGCTGGTCGTGGCCTCAAGCCTACCACGAAGGCCGGCGCCCCTTCACATGGGCCGGTTCAGCGCTGGCAGCGGGGACAGTAAAAGGTACCGCGCTGGCCCATGACCGCGTGGCGGATGGGCCGGCCGCAGCGGGGACAGGGCTCGCCCTCCCGGCCGTAGACCGCCAGGGAGAGCGCGAAGTAGCCGGGCTCGCCCTGCGAGTCGGTGAAGTCGCGCAGGCTGGTGCCGCCGGCGGCGATGGCCTCTTCCAGCACCGCGCGGAGGGCGGCGGCCAGCCGTGCCATGCGGGCCCGGCCGATGCGTCCCGCCGGCCGGGCCGGGTGGATGCCGGCCCGGAACAGGGCCTCGTTGGCGTAGATGTTGCCCACCCCGGCCACCACCCGGCCGTCCATGATGAAGTTCTTGATGGCGGTGCGCCGGCCGCGGGCCCGGCGCCAGAGGTCGTCGCCCCCGAACCCGGGCGCCAGGGGCTCGGGACCCAGGTCCCGGAGCAGGGGATGGGCCAGGGGATCGCGGCGGGTGAACAGCACCAGGCCGAAGCGGCGCGGGTCCCGCAGGCGCAGGCAGCGGCCGTCGTCCAGCAGCAGGTCCACGTGGTCGTGGGGGCCCGGCGGGGTGCCGGCCGGCACCACCCGCAGGCTCCCCGACATGCCCAGGTGGATGATGAGGCTGCCGGCGGGCGTGTCGATGACGAGATACTTGCCGCGGCGGCGCACCCCGGTCACGGGCCGGCCGGCCAGCAGGCGCGAGAGATCCCGGGGCACGGGCCGGCGCAGGCGGCGGTTGCGCACGCGGGCGCCGGTGAAGCGGCGCCCGGCCAGGTGCGGCGCGATGCCGCGCCGCGTGGTCTCCACCTCGGGCAGCTCGGGCACGGGCTAGGAGTCGCCCGTGTCGCCGGACTCCTGCGCCGTGTCGTCCGCCCGTTCCCCGGCGGCCGGCTTCCCGTCCCCTTCGGCCGGTTCGGCCTCGGGCGGCGGCGGCAATTTCAGCAGGCGCTGTGCCGGCTCCGCGGCCAGCACCCAGGCCAGGCCCAGGTCGGGGCGCACCAGGCGGACCTCGTCCCGGTCTTCGTCCTTCACCAGCCGGTAGCGGATGGCGGGGGCGCCCTGGAGGTGAACGGTCACCGCCCGGCCGGCCCCGGGATCGGCCTTGTCCACCGGGCGCACCTCCAGTGCCTGGGCGTTCTTCCATTCGTCCACCAGGGCCTGGGCCCGGTCGGCGGCGGCCTCGCCCGGTGCCGGGGTCACCCGCCAGGCGCCCTGCTCCAGCTTCAGCGTCAGCCCCGGCAGCTCCAGGCCGGTGACGGCGGCTTTGGGCGGCACCAGGCCGTGGCCCACGAAGGTGTGCGCCTTGGCGCCCAGCTGCCAGTAGAAGGTGTCGGTGATGAGGTGCAGGGTCCGGCCCGCGCGCACGTAGCGCCGCTGGTTCACCGGCTCGCTGTTGCCGAACTCCAGGGTCACGCTGTCGTTGAAGTTGACCGTGGCCAGCGGCGCGTCGAGGCCGAAGCGGGCCGGGTCCAGGGTGTCCATCTCGTAACGGGCGAGGCTGGGCGTCTCGGCCAGGCGCAGCAGGCTTTCCACCTTGAAGGCGTTGGCCCAC
>JALSIK010000046.1 GCA_026990045.1 Chromatiales bacterium
CGCCGGCAGCAGGTATACTCGGGCATCGTCCGTCCACCACCGGATCCATCGGGGAGATGCCATGGGGAGCTGGCTGCCGGCCCGGCTGCCGCCGCTGACCGCGACTCTCATCGCCGCCAGCATCGTTGCCGGGTTGCTGACCCGCCTGGGCGGCAACGCCGACTTCGTTTATCCCTTGCTCATTTCGGTCCAGCCGGGTGCCGGCCTGCCCGAGATCCGCGGCGGCGAGCTGTGGCGGCTCATCACGCCCATCTTTCTCCACTTCGGCCTGCTGCACATCGTGTTCAACATGCTGTGGCTGTGGGACCTGGGCGGGGTGATCGAGTCACGCCAGGGGCCGGCCCGGCTGGGCCTGCTGGTGCTGGCGGCCGGCGTGGCCGGCAACCTGGCCGAGTACGCCTGGAGCGGGCCGGCCTTCGGCGGCATGTCGGGCGTGGTCTACGCCCTGCTGGGCTATGTCTGGGTCCAGGGGCGGTTCAATCCCCGTGCCGGCCTGGCCCTGCACCGGCCGGTGGTGGTGATGATGCTCGCCTGGTTCGTGATCTGCTGGCTGGGGTGGGTGGGCAACATCGCCAACATGGCCCACACCGTGGGGCTGGTCAGCGGCCTGGCGCTGGGCTGGATCTTTTCCCCGCGCCGTGCGTGAGGCGCGAACCACGCCGCCGGCAGGCGGTCCAACGGACCGTCCCCGGTGGAACCGGATCGAGGAAACGATGCCATGACCCACCACCCGCACGAGCCGCACCAGAAGGCCTCCGCCATCAACCGCGACCGCCGCCTGTACGGCACCATCGCCGAGATCGGTGCCGGGCAGGAGACCGCGCGCTGGTTCTTCCGCGTGGGCGGGGCCGCCGGCACCATCGCCAAGACCATGTCGGCCTACGACATGACCTTCTCCGACGCCATCTACGGGCCGGCGCCGCGCTACGTCTGCCGCGAGCGCCTGCGCGCCATGCTCGACCACGAGTACGGCCTGTTGCTGGAGCGGCTGGACGCCGGCCGCGGGGCCGAGACCTGTTTCTTCGCCTTCGCCAACACCGTGGCGGCGCGCTCCTTCACCCGCCGCGAGGACGGCCACGGCTGGCTCGGCATCCGCTTCCAGGCCCGGCCGCGGGAGGCGCCGTCGCAGATCGAGGTCCACGTCAACCTGCACGGGCGCACCAACCTGGAGGACCAGGAGACCCTGGGCACGCTGGGCGTGAACCTGATCTACGGCGCGCTCATGCTCCACCACGACCCCGAGGCCCTGCTCCTGTCCCTGCGCGACAAGATCTTTCCGGAACAGGCGGAGCTGGACATGGTGGACTTCTCCGGCCCCGCCTTCGACGGCGTGGACAACCGGGTGGTGGCCCTGCGCCTGGTGGAGCACGGCATGTCCGACGCCGCCATGTTCACCGCCGACGGGCGGGTGGCCCAGGTGGCCGACGTGCTGTGGCAGCGGCCGGTGCTGGTGGAGCGCAGCCGCTTCCGCCCGCCCACCCTGCTCACCCTGGACCTGCTGGAGCACGCCCGGCGCGAACTGGCGCGGGACGTGGACGAGGATCGGCTGGTGGTGCTGGCGGAGATGACCCTGCGCAACCTGGGCGCGGGGGAGGGCGAGGCCATCGACACCCATGATTTTCTCAACCGCGCCGACATCCTCTGCGCCCTGGGCATGAACGTGCTGGTGTCCAGCTACGGGGCCTACTGGCGCCTGGCCCAGTACCTGTTCCGCTACACCCGCGGGCCCGTCGGGCTGGCCATGGGCCTGCCGTCGCTGCGCGAGATCTTCGAGGAGAAGTACTACGACGACCTGCCGGGCGGCATTCTCGAATCCTTCGGCCGCCTGTTCCGCCACGACCTCAGGCTCTACGTCTGCCCGGAGCTGGACGAGTCGGGCCGGGTGCAGGCGCTGGAGGAGTTCCGGCCGCCGGCGCACCTGCACCACCTGTTCGCCTACCTGCGCGAGACCGGCCACATCCGTCCCCTGGCCTCGGTGCCGGCGGAACGCCTGGCCATCCACTCCCACGAAGTGCTGGAGCACATCCGCAACGGCGATGCCCGCTGGGAGGCGCAGGTCCCGCCCCACGTGGCGGAGATGATCCGTGCCCGCGGCCTGTTCGGGTGGCGCTCCGCGGGGTGAAGAACGGGGTGTGGCATCGGCCCCCTGACCGCGATTTTCCACACCTTTGCATCGAAAGTCCGGAATCCCTTCAACGCAAAGGTGCAAAGACGCAGAGGACGCAAAGGAAATAGGTTCAAAGGGTGCGTTCACTTGCCAACGCACCGGATGGGACGGTGCGATGGCTTCGCCATCACACCCTGCGCGGTTCGTCCGGGGTTCGCGCCGGGGGGTGGCGCTCCTACGATGATGGTCCCTGGTGTAGGAGCGGCCCCTGGCCGCGAAGCCCCGGATCGCGAAGCCCCGGCTTCGCACATCATTCGCACATCAATTGCCGGGCCGGGGCTCGGCGTAGCGCGCGGCACCGCTCCTACTCGTGAAGATCGCCCAGCGCCCGCAGCCGGCAGCGCAGCGTTTCCAGTTCCTCCAGCAGGTCCAGGGCCAGGGCGGCGCCGGCCAGGTTCACGCCCAGGTCACGCTGCAGGCGCAGGGCCACCTGCACCCGCCGCACGGCGGGGCCGGGAAAGCGCCACCGGGCCGGGACCGTCCCGCGCGGCTCCAGCAGTCCTTCCTCCACCATGGCCAGCACCGTCTCGGCGTGAACCGAGCAGGCCCGGCACAGCTCGGCCAGGGTCAGCTCCACCCCTTCGTCCAGCAACTCCTGCAGCAGCTCGCGTTCGCTCATGGGCTCAGGCCCCCAGTCTTGCCCGCGGGTTGAACGGCATGGTCTCGGCCATCCTGCGGTAGAACTCGCGCGCGGCCTCGGTGTCGGCGGGCGGGGTTTCGATGCGCAGCACCACGTATTGATCCCCGGGCGGGCTGCCCGGCAGGCCGCGGCCCTTGAGGCGCAGCCTGCGCCCGCTCTGCGAGCCGGGCGGGATCTTCATCTCCACCTTTCCCCCCAGGGTGGGCACGGCGACGGTGGCGCCCAGTGCCGCCTCCCACGGCGTCACCGGCAGGTCCAGGTAGATGTCGCGGCCGTCGGCCCGGAACAGCGGGTGCGGCCGGAAGTCCACCTCCAGGTAGAGATCGCCCGGCGGGCCCTCGCCCATGCCGGGCCCGCCCTTGCCCTTGAGCCGGATCTGCCGGCCGGCGGTGATGCCCCTGGGGATCCTGACGTTGAGCGTCTCCTCGCGGGTGACCACGTGGCCCTGGGCATCCACCTCGGGCACCTTGAGGGCGATGGTGCGGGTGCCGCCGTGATAGGCGTCCTCCAGGTCGACGAGGATGCGGGCATGGCGATCCTGGCCGCGGGCGTGGAAGCCGCCGCGCCCGCCGCCGAAGCCGAACCCCCGCCGGCCGAACAGCGACTCGAAGAAATCGGAGAACTCCTCGGCCCCGGTGAAGCCGCCGCCGGAGAACTCGAACCCGGCATCCCAGTCCGGCGGCGGGGTGAACTCCTCGCCCGCGTGCCAGCCGCCCCGCCGCAGCTCGTCGTAGGCGGCGCGCTTCTCCGGATCCTTGAGCACCTCGTAGGCCTCCCCGATCTCCTTGAAGCGCTCCTCGGCATCGGGCTCCCTGGACACGTCCGGGTGGTACTTGCGCGCCAGCTTGCGGTAGGCGCGCTTGATCTCGTCCTGGGTGGCCTCGGGCGAGACCCCCATGATCTCGTAGTAGTCCTTGAACTTCATTCTTGTCGCTGGGTCCAGGGTGTGGCGGCGGTCCCGCCCTTTTCAAATCGGGGCAGGTCCCGCCCGCTTCAAGAGGGCCGGCCGGCGAGAAAGGCACGCACCGCCCGTTCGGTGGCGGCACGCAGGAGCCGGTCCGCCTGCGCCATGCACTGGTCCACCGCCAGCGGCGGCGGGCACAGGCCGAAGGCGGCGGTGAGCCCGGGCAGCTCCGGCGGGGGCTCGGGGACCCGCCCGGCGATGGCGATGCAGGGCACCCCCGCGGCACCGGCCCGCCGGGCCACCTCGGCCGGGGCCTTGCCGCCCCGGGTCTGCTCGTCCAGCGACCCTTCGCCGGTGAGCACCAGGTCGGCACCGGCGAGCGCCGCCTCGAACCCCAGCTCGTCCAGCACCAGCGCCGCCCCCGGGCGCAGCCGGGCGCCCAGCACGCCGGCCAGCACGGCGCCGGCCCCGCCGGCGGCCCCGGCGCACGGCAGCTCCGCCACCTCGCGCCCGCAGCTTTGGGCGACGGCCCGGGCCAGGGCGGCCAGGCCCCGCTCCAGCCGCCGCACCTGGCCGGGATCCGCGCCCTTCTGCGGGGCGAACACCCGTGCCGCCCCGCGCGGGCCGGTGAGGGGATTGTCCACGTCGCAGGCCGCCTCCAGGGTGACGCGGGCCAGGCGCGGGTCCAGCCCCGAGGTGTCGATGGTGGCGATGCGCTCCAGGCCCGCGCCCGATGGCGCCACCTCCCGCCCCGCGCCGTCGAGAAAGCGCACCCCCAGCGCCGCGGCCAGGCCCGTGCCGCCGTCCACCGTGGCGCTGCCGCCCAGGCCCAGCAGGATCCGCCGGGCGCCTGCGTCCAGCGCCGCGCGGAGGAGCTCGCCGGTGCCCAGCGTGCTGGCCGCCAGGGGGTCGCGGCGGTCCGCCGGCACCAGGGCCAGCCCCGAGGCCCGGGCCAGCTCCACCACCGCCAGTTCCCCGCCGGGTGCCAGGAGCCAGGCGGCCTCCACCGGCTCCCCCAGCGGGCCGCGGACCCGCCGCACCCGGCGCTCCGCCCCCAGCGGGGCCTCCAGCACGTCGAGAAACCCGTCGCCCCCGTCGGCCACCGGCAGCCGCTGCACCACGGCGCCGGGGGCCGCGGCCGTCACGCCGGCGGCCATGGCCGCGGCCGCCTGCGCGGCGGACAGGCTGCCCTTGAAGGCGTTGGGCGCGACGAGCACGGCAAGCGGCATGGGCCTGTTGTAACACGCGCGGCTTGCGGCGGCACCCGGCGCCGGCGATGATGGCGCCATGAGCGTCTCTTCCGGTGCCTGGTACGTCTACCTGGTGCGTTGCGCCGACGGGACCTTCTACACCGGCATCACCACCGACCCGGCCCGGCGCCTGGCCCAGCACAACGGCGAGCGTGCGGGCGGGGCCCGCTACACCCGCAGCCGCCGGCCGGTGGTCCTGGTCTGGTGCGAGCGCTGCGCCGACCGCGGCAGCGCCGCCCGCCGCGAGGCCGCGCTCCGCCGCCTGCCGGCCGCGGCCAAGCGCACCCTGGCCGCCGGCGCAAATTGACCCGGCCGGTCCGCGGCGGCACAATGCCGCGACGTTTTTTCAACCCCGATGTTCAACCGAAATATTCACGAGAGGATCCGCAACCGATGAAACTCATTCTCCTGGGCGCGCCCGGGGCCGGCAAGGGCACCGTGGCCAAGATGCTCACCGAGCTGGACGGCTCGGTCCAGATTTCCACCGGCGACATCCTGCGCGGCGCGGTGCAGGCCGGCACCGAGCTGGGCAAGCAGGCCGAGGCCTACATGAAGCGCGGCGACCTGGTGCCCGACGATCTCATCATGGGCATCATGGAGAAGCGCCTCCAGGAGCCCGACTGTGAAAAGGGCTTCCTGCTCGACGGTTTTCCCCGCACCATCCCCCAGGCCGAGGCGCTGAAGAAGCTGCTGGAGAAGCTGGGCATCACTCTGGACATGGCGGTGAACATCGACGTGCCGCGCGAGGTGATCCTGGACCGGCTCACCACCCGGCGCACCTGCTCCAATTCCGACTGCCAGGCCATCTACAACGTCAAGAGCAATCCGCCCAAGGTC
>JALSIK010000047.1 GCA_026990045.1 Chromatiales bacterium
CGCGGGCGGGTCTGGCGCCTGGACGAGCCGGTGGTGGACGTGGCCGGCCTGCTCCGGGTCCTGGTCCGGGCCGGGGGCGGGGCTCTCCTCGAGGCGCGGGCGCAGGCCCTGGCGGCGGGGCCGCCCGGCCGGGTCTCGGCCCCGGGCCTCGAGATCACCGCGCAGCGGCTGGTGCTGGCGGCGGGCGCCGGCAACGCCGACCTGCTGGCCATGCTGGGGCGCAGCGGCCCCGCCATGCAGCGCCGGCCCCTGCACATGGTGATGGTGCGCGGGCCGCTGCCGGCCCTCCACGGCCACTGCCTGGGGACCTCGCCCCGGCCGCGGCTCACCGTCACCACCCACGAGGACCCCCAGGGCCGCCCGGTCTGGTATCTTGGCGGCCAGCTGGCCGAGGCCGGGGTGGCGCGCAGCGAGGCGGACCAGGTGGCCGCCGCCCGCGCCGAGCTGGAGACATTGTTTCCCTGGCTCGACTTCGGCCCCTGCCAGTGGGCCACCCTGCGGGTGGACCGGGCCGAGGCCGCCGCCGGCGGCCGCCTGCCCGGCGATGTCTTCTGCGAGGAGAAAGATGGCGTGATCACCGTCTGGCCCACCAAGCTGGCCCTGGCGCCGGAGGCCGCGGCGCGGGTGGAGGCCATGCTGGCCGCCGCCGGCCTGCGGCCCGGCGCCCGGCCGCAGCCGGATACCGCCGGCCTGCCGCGGCCGGAGCCGGCGCCGCTGCCCTGGCTGGAGGAGGCCCCATGGAGCTGAGACCCCTGGGCGACACCGGCATCCTGGTGAGCCCGCTGGGGCTGGGCACGGTCAAGATCGGCCGCGACCGGCAGGTGAAGTACCCGCGCGGCTTCACCATCCCCGGCGACGACGCGGTACGCGACCTGCTGGCCCTGGCCCGGGAGCTGGGCATCAACGTGGTGGATACCGCGCCCGCCTACGGCAACTCCGAGGAGCGCCTCGGCGCCCTGCTGCCGCACAAGCAGGACTGGGTCATCGTCACCAAGGTGGGCGAGATCTTCGAGCACGGTGTCTCCCGCTTCGACTTCTCCGCCGCCCACGCCCGCATGAGCGTGGAGCGCAGCCTGCGCCGCCTGGGCCGCGACTGGGTGGACGTGGTGCTGGTGCACTCCGACGGCAACGACATGCACATCATCGAGCACGAGGGCGTGCTGGACGAGCTGGCCCGGCTCAAGGCGGAGGGCCTGATCCGCGCCTACGGCATGTCCACCAAGACCACCGAGGGCGGGTTGTGGACGGTGGAGCATACCGACGTGGTCATGGCCACCTGCAACCCGCGCGACGTCCACGACATCCCCGTCATCGCCCGCGCCCGCGAGCTGGGCAAGGGGGTGCTGGTGAAGAAGGGCCTCATGAGCGGCCATGCCGACGCCGCGGCGGGCGGCGGCGGCATCGCCGCGGCCATGGAATTCGTGTTCGCCACCCCCGGCGTCTCCTGCATGATCACCGGCACCATCAATCCCCACCACCTGCGCGAGAACGCGGCCATCGTGGAGCGCCTTCTCGCCGCCGGCGCATGTCCGCAACCGGGCGCTACCTGATCGTCGGCCCCGCCTGGGTGGGGGACATGGTCATGGCCCAGAGCCTGTTCATGACCCTGCGCCGCCGCGAGCCGGGGGCGGACATCGACGTGCTGGCCCCCCAATGGTCCCTGCCCCTGCTCGCGCGCATGCCCGAGGTGCGTGCCGGTATCCCCCTTCCCGTGGCCCACGGCGAACTGGCGCTGCGCAAGCGCTGGCGGCTCGGCCGCAGGCTGCGCGAGAAGGGCTATACCCGCGCCATCGTCATTCCGCGCTCGGCCAAGGCCGCGCTGGTGCCCTTCTTCGCCCGGGTGCCGGTGCGCACCGGCTACCGCGGCGAGTTCCGCTACGGCCTCATCAACGACATGCGGCCACTGGACCGCGACGTGCTCGCGCAGGCGGTACAGCGCCAGGTGGCCCTGGGCCTGCCGGCGGACGCGCCCCTGCCGCCGCCGGTGCCGCGCCCGCGCCTGGCCGTGGACGAGGCCAACCGCGCCGCGCTGGTACGGCGCCTGGGGCTGGCTCTCGAGGCGCCGGTGGCGGCATTCATGCCCGGGGCCGAGTACGGCCCCGCCAAGCAGTGGCCGCTGGACCACTACGCCGAGCTGGCCCGCCGGCTGCGGGCGGCGGGGGTTTCCGTGTGGGTGCTGGGCTCGGCGCGCGATGCGCCCGCGGGCGAGGCCGTGGCTGCCGTGCCCGGCGTGGTCAACCTGTGCGGGCGCACGCGGCTGAAGGACGCGGTGGATCTCCTGTCCCTGGCCCGGGTGGCGGTGACCAACGATTCCGGCCTCATGCACGTGGCCGCGGCCGTGGGCACCCCGGTGGTGGCCCTGTACGGTTCGTCCACCCCCGACTACACGCCGCCCCTGGGCGACCGCGCCCGGGTGCTCTACCGCCGCCTTCCCTGCAGCCCCTGCTTCAGGCGACAATGCCCCCTGGGCCACACCCAATGCCTCACCGGCATCACCGTGGACGAGGTAGAGGCCGCCGTGCACACCCTGCTGGACTGAGATTCCGGATGCCGCCAGTCACACTCTGTTCAACGGAACCCCGCATCGGCCCGGTGCGCCCGCGCAGCGGCCGCACCGGAGAAACCTGGAGCCGGGCACTGCAGCCGGAACTCGATCCCCCTCACCCCCGGGGGAGGGGGTGGCAGGAAAAATCAGCCGCGGAAGCCACACTCCACCACACGTCAAAAAACGGTCCCCTCTCCCTCCGGGAGAGGGACAGGGAGAGGGGATCGAAACACGCGTCCCTCCGCCCCCGGAGGAGAGGAGGCGTTTGCGGCGCGGGAAACATCGGTTCCCTCTATTCCCAGGAGAAGTCCGCAGGGTGTGCCTGCGCAGCGGCCGCACCGGAGAAAGCTGGAGTCGGGCGTTGCACCCGGAATTTGATTCCCCCTCACCCCAACCCTCTCCCCCGGGGGAGGGGGTGGCAGGAAAAATCAGCCGCGGAAGCCACCCTCCACCACACGTCAAAAAACGGTCCCCTCTCCCTCCGGGAGAGGGACAGGGAGAGGGGATCGAAACACGCGTCCCCCTGCGCCCGAGGGAGAGCGGGTGTTTGCGGCGCGGGAAACATCGGTTCCCTCTATTCCCAGGAGAAGTCCGCAGGGTGTGCCCGCGCAGCGGCCGCACCGGAGAAAGCTGGAGTCGGGCGTTGCCCCCGGAATTTGATTCCCCCTCACCCCAACTCTCTCCCCCGGGGGAGGGGGTGGCAGGAAAAATCAGCCGCGGAAGTCACCCTCCACTACACGTCAAAAAACGGTCCCCTCTCCCTCCGGGAGAGGGACAGGGAGAGGGGATCGAAACACGCGTCCCTCCGCCCCCGGAGGAGAGGAGGTGTTTGCGGCGCGGGAAACATTGGTTCCCAATACTTCCAGGAGAAATCCGCAGGATGCGCTCGCGCAGCGACCACACCTGCAAGCGCTGAAACCGGGCACTGCAGCCTGGATCCTATCCTCCTCACTCCGGCCCTCTCCCCCCGGGGGAGAGGGGGTGTTTGCGGGGTGGAAAACATCGGTTCCCTCTCCCTCCGGGAGAGGGACAGGGTGAGGGGATCGATACACCGGCCCGCCGTTCCGGCAGCGAACCCGGCGGCAAAGGACTGAACCCCCCGCCATGCCCCGCATCAGCGCCTGCATCATCTCCTACAACGAAGAGGCCAGGATCGAGGACTGCCTCAGGAGCCTCGTCCCGGTGGCCGACGAGATCGTGGTGGTGGACTCACTCTCCACCGACCGCACCCGCGAGATCGCCGCCCGCTACACCGACCGCATCTTCGAGCAGCCCTTTCTCGGCCACGTGGAGCAGAAGAACCTGGCCGTGTCCAAGGCCAGCCACGACTGGATCCTGAGCCTGGACTGCGACGAGCGGCTGGACGAGCGCCTCGCCGCGGCCATCCTGGCGGTCAAGGACCGCCTGGGCGAGGCCGATGCCTACCGCATGGCGCGGCGCACCTTCTACGTCTGGCGCTGGCTCAATCACTGCTGGTATCCTGACTACAAGGTGCGCCTTTTCAACCGCAACACCGCGCGCTGGGGCGGCACCAACCCCCACGACCGGGTGGAAGTGGACGGCACCCGCATCGTCACCCTGCCCGGCGACATCCTTCACTACTCCTTCGACAGCATCTCGGACCACCTCAAGACCCTGGACAGCTTCACCGAGATCGGCGCCCGCGAGATCATCAAGAAGGGCCGGCGGGTGACGGTGCTGAGTCCCTTCACCCACGGTGCCTGGACCTTCTTCAAGACCCTGGTGATCAAGCGCGGCTTTCTCGACGGCTTCGCCGGCTGGGTGGTGGCGGTACTCTCCGGCGTGCACGCCTTCGTCAAGTACGCCAAGGTGATCGCCATCAGGCGCCGAGAAAACGGCGGCTGATCTCCGCCGCCGCAGCGGCCACGTCCACCGCCCCCATGTCCTCCTCGGCCGCGGTCTCCGGCGGCATGAAGGCCAGGCGCCGCTCCGGCGTGTTGAGGGTCTGCCAGCGCAGCGCCGTGGCCGAGCGCCGGCGGGTGTAGAAGCCGGCGGTGGGCACGTCCAGCGCACCGGCAACATGCAGCGGCCCGGTGGAGCCGCTGATGAAGACGTCCGCCAGGGCGATGCGGCGGGCGAAGGCCGCCAGCCCCCCGGTGGAATGATGGACCACGTGCGGCACGCCCTCCAGCCGCTCCGCCAGCGCCTGCACCCGCGCCAGTTCCCCGGGGCCGGCGGTGAGCACCATCACATGGCCGTGGCGGGATTCCAGGGCGCGGGCCAGCGCCGCATACTGGTCCAGCGACAGGTTACCCGCCGAGCCGCCGCTGCCGGCGTGGAGGAACACCAGCCGCCGGCCGGGTTCGATGCCGTGCGCCGCGCGGAACTCCCGCTCCACCCCCTGCAGCTCGTCCGGCCCGAAGCGCAGGAAGGGCGGCCCGGGCACCACCGGCGCCGCCACCCCGAACTCCTGCAACAGCGCCAGCGCCAGGTCCAGGTTGTAGCGCCACTCGGGCTTCTCCGAGCGCGAGCGCCGCTGGACCACGCGCCGGTTGTGGAACACCTGCGCCAGCTTGGTCGCCGGCGCCAGCCGCAGGGGCACCCGCGCCAGCCACAGGGCCAGGCCCACGTGGGTGGTGGAAAACAGCGTCACCGCGGCATCGAACCGGCATGCCCGCAGCTCCGCGGCCAGCCTCAGCACCGCCGCCGGCCCCCGCGGGCCCGATGGCTCCGTGGCCGGGTCAACGATGACTTCGTCGATCCACGGACACAGCTCCGCCATCTCCCGCGTGTAGGCCGAGACCAGCACCGCCACCCGTGCCCGCGGCAGATTCTCCTTGAGTGCCGCCAGCGCCGGCCATGACAGCATGAAATCGCCCAACTTGTCCTGCCTGACGGCGAGGATGCGCATGGTGCCGCTCTACTCCACCCCCAGCCGCTTGCGACGATCAGCCAATGACAAGTACTGATTAGCTACGTTGACCGGCTCAAACCTCTCCAACCTGGCGTCAGCCAAATTGATAGATCCTGTTGATCCTTCCTGCACTGCCATTTTGATTTTTTTCGCCAGGGCACCTACATCATTCACGGGGGCCAGGAACCGTGCCAGATCGCCAAGCATGATTTCCCTGGGACCTGACGGACAGTCTGTTGAAACCACAGGGGTGCCCAAGGCCAGGGATTCAATGAGCACGGTCGGCAGGCCCTCGTAGTCGGATGCCAAGATTGTGGCTGCCGCATCCTTCATGATCGGATAAGGATTATGGTGGAACCCTGCAAAGATTAC
>JALSIK010000048.1 GCA_026990045.1 Chromatiales bacterium
GCACGGCAACCTCATCAGCCGCGGGAACGGGTCGTGGTTCTTCCTCGGGGAGATCTACACCGACCTGCCCCTGCCCGAGGATGGTCCCGTGCCGGCCCACTGCGGCCAGTGCACCGCCTGCCTGGACCTGTGCCCCACCCGCGCCATCACCCGCCCCTTCCACGTGGATGCCCGGCGCTGCATCTCCTACCTCACCATCGAGCACAAGGGCCCCATCCCGGTGGACCTGCGCCCGGCCCTGGGCAACCGCATCTACGGCTGCGACGACTGCCAGGCGGTGTGTCCCTGGAACCGCTTCGCCCGCGTGTCCCCCGAGCCCGACTTCGCCCCCCGCCACGGCCTGGACGCCCCGCGCCTGGTGGACCTGTTCGCCTGGAGCGAGGCCGAGTTCCTGGCCCGCACCGAGGGCAGCGCCATCCGCCGCCTCGGCCACGAGCGCTGGCTGCGCAACGTGGCCGTGGCCCTGGGCAACGCCCCGGCCACGCCGGAGGTCGTGGCGGCGCTGGCCGCGCGGCGCGACCACCCCTCCGCCCTGGTGCGGGAACACGTACAATGGGCCCTGGCCCGACACCGGACAGGAGAGAACCAGCCATGAAGCGATTCCAGCGATGCGCCGCCGCCCTGCTGCTGGCGGCGGCGGGACCGGCGGCCGCCGGCGAGGACAAGCCTTTCGTTTCCGCCCGCGTGCTGTCCATGGACGCGGCCCAGGCGGTGGCCCGCGCCGCGGCCGAGGCCTGTGCGAAGAAGGGCTACCAGGTGAGCGCGGCAGTGGTGGACCGCGCCGGGGTGCTCCAGGCCTTCATCCGCCACCCGCTGGCCGGCACCCACACCGTGGAGGTGGCGGCGGCCAAGGCCCGGGCCTCGGCCTCGTTCCAGGTCCCGTCCATGATGATGGCACAGGAGGAATTCGTGCCCCTGCGCCACGCCCCCGGCATCATGCTGCTGGGCGGCGCCCTGCCCATCCGGGTGGGCGGCCACATGTACGGCGCGGTGGGGGTCTCGGGCGCGCCCGGCGAAAAGGTGCTGGGCGACATCGACGAGCAGTGCGCCCGCGCCGGCGTGGACGCGGTGACCGAGGCGCTGGAGTTCGCGGAATAGGGCCGGGGCGGTCTCAGGCCTTCACGTCCAGGAGGGTACCGAGCATCTCGTCCTCGGCCTGGAGCACGCGGACATTGGCCTGCACGTGGCGCGCGGCCTGCTTCGCCCCCACCAGGGCCTGCGGGTCCGGGCCTTTCTCCATGGCCTCGGCCGACGCCACCCGGCCGGCGTTGCGCCGCAGCTCGGCCAGGCCGCGGCGCACGCCCTCCAGGGCGATGTGGGATGCCGGTGTCACCTTCATGCCTCCATTAGCGTCCGCCGGGCGCCGGGCTTGAGGCCCGCGGGAAAAATGAAAGTCCTTTGTTTTCATATGGATGGGAAGCCCGCCTGATGCCGGTGCCGTATCTCCGTCACCAGGTCACGGCCCTGCTGCTGGCCGGGGGCGGCGGCGTCCGCATGGACGGGCGGGACAAGGGCCTGCTGAGCCTCCACGGCCGGCCGCTGGCGGCCTGGGCGGCCTCGCGCCTGCGGCCCCAGGCCCATGCCCTGCTGGTGAGCGCCAACCGCAACGCCGCCATCTATGCCGCCCTGGGGGCCCCGGTGCTGGCCGACCCCCCCGGCCTGGCCGGCCCGCTGGCCGGCGTGCTGGCCGGCCTGGAGGCCGCGGCCACGCCGTGGCTGCTGTGTGCGCCCGCCGATGCCCCGTGCCTGCCGCCCGACCTGGGCCCGCGCCTGTACCGGGCGGCCGCCGGTGAAGACGTGCCGCTGGCAGTGGCCCACGACGGGGCCCGCCGCCAGCACCTGTTCCTGCTGGCGCGCACGGCGCTGGCCCCCCGCCTGCGCACCTGGCTGGAGGCGGGCGGCCGCGCCGCCTGGCGGTGGCTGGACACGGTGGGGCCGGCCGAGGCCCGCTTCGATACCCCCCGGGCCTTCGCCAACGTCAACACGCCGCAGGCACTCCAAGACCTGCGCCGGGAGCCCGAGCCGTGTTCGAGGGCCTGAGCACGCCGGTGCTGGGCGTCGCCGCCTTCTCCGGCACCGGCAAGACTACCCTCCTGCGCCAGGTCCTGCCGCGCCTCACCGCGGCCGGCCTCGCGGTGGGTGTCATCAAGCACACCCACCATGACTTCGAGGTGGACCGGCCGGGCAAGGACAGCCACGTGCTGCGCCAGGCCGGTGCCCGCCAGACCCTGCTCGCCGGCCCCCGCCGCTGGGCGCTCATCGCCGAGGAGCCGGAGCACCGGGGCGACCCCGACCTGGAGACGCTGGTGCACCGCCTGGACCTCGACCGCCTCGACCTGGTCCTGGTGGAGGGCTTCCGCCACGCGCCCTTTCCCAAGCTGGAGCTGCACCGGGCCGACCTGGGCAAACCCTGGCTGCACCCCGAGGACCCCTGGATCGTGGCGGTGGCCAGCGACACGCCGCCGCCGGCGCCCTGCCGGCTGCCGTGCCTGGATCTCAACCGCCCGGACCAGGTGGCGGCCTTCATCCTCGACTGGAGCCGGCGGCGGGCGGGCGGCTGATATAATCGCCCGCCCCACCCATCCGAATCACAGTGGAGGCATCCCCCATGCTGCAGGCCCCGGGCTGCGACGAATACGACCCCGACAACCTGCCGGTGGCAGAGGCCCGCCGGCGCATCGCGCAGCTGGTGCGCCCGGTGGCCGAGACCGAGACGGTGCCCCTGCGCGAGGCCCTGGACCGGGTGCTGGCGGCGGACGTGGCCTCGCCGCTGGACGTGCCGCCCGCGGCCAACTCGGCCATGGACGGCTACGCCCTGCGCGCGGCCGACCTGCCGGCCGACGGCGAGGCGGTGCTGGAGGTGGTGGGCACGGTGTTGGCCGGCCATCCCTTCGCCGGCGAGGTGGGACCGGGCCAGGCGGTGCGCATCATGACCGGCGCTCCCCTCCCCCGCGGGGCCGACACCGTGGTGATGCAGGAGCACGCCCGGCGCGAGGGCGACCGGGTGGCCATCGGTCCCGGCCACCGCCCGGGCCAGCACGTGCGCCACGCCGGGGAGGACATCGCCCGCGGCAGCACCGTGCTGGCCGCCGGCCGCCGCCTGGTGCCGGCGGACCTGGGCGTGCTGGCGTCCCTGGGGGTGGCCGAGGTCACGGTGCGCCGCCGGCCGCGGGTGGCGTTCTTTTCCACCGGCGACGAGCTGCGCCCGGTGGGCGAGCCGCTGGCCGAGGGCCAGATCTACGACTCCAACCGCTACACCCTGCACGGCCTGCTGGCCCGGCTGGGCGTGGAGGTGCAGGACCTGGGCCTGATCCCGGACGATCGCGCCGCCATCGAGGACGCCTTCGCGCGAGCCGCGGCCGGGGCCGATGCGGTCATCACCAGCGGCGGGGTGTCCGTGGGCGAGGCCGATTTCGTCAAGGAGACCCTGGACAGGCTGGGCCAGGTGAACTTCTGGAAGATCGCCATGAAGCCGGGCAAGCCCCTGGCCGTGGGCCGGCTGGGTTCGGCCCTGTTCTTCGGTCTGCCCGGCAACCCGGTGTCGGTGATGGCCACCTTCTACCAGTTCGCCCAGCCGGCGCTGCGGGCCCTGGCCGGTGAAGCCGTCACCGGGCCGCTCACGCTCCGGGTGCCGGCGGCGGAGCGGCTGCGCAAGCGCCCGGGGCGCACCGACTTCCAGCGCGGGATACTGGAGCGCGACGCCGGCGGCCGCCTGGTGGTGCGGGGCACCGGGGCCCAGGGCTCCCACCTGCTCACCTCCATGAGCCGGGCCAACTGCTTCATCGTCCTGCCCGCCGACTGGGGCGACGTGGAGCCCGGCACCGAGGTGGAGGTGCAGCCCTTCTTCGGCCTGGTGTGACCGCCGGCACTTGAGTCGGGGCCCGCGCGCCCGCATTCAATGCAGGGATCCTGCCACCGCACGACAAGGACCACCATGACCGACGACATCCCGCGCGACGACGGCACCCCGGCCCCCGAGGTCCTGCCGCCGGAGGATCACCGCGAGGACCAGGGGCCGCAGGAACTGGCGGTCCCCGGCCGCATCCTGCCCACCACCCTGCACATCCTCCCGCTCACCGAGCGGCCCTTCTTCCCGGCCCAGGCCCTGCCGCTCATCATGGAGCTGGAACCGTGGCTGGAGACGGTGCAGGCGGTGGGCGAGACCGCGCACCACATGGTGGGCCTGGTCCTGGTGGACGTGCCCAAGGCGCGCGAGGCCACCCCCGCCGACTTCCGCCCCGTGGGCACCGTGGTGCGCATGCACCACCCGGCGCGCAACGAGGGCCGCCTGCAGTTCATCGCCGAGGGCGTGCGCCGCTTCCGCATCGTGCGCTGGCTGTCGGAGCGGCCGCCCTTCGTGGCCCAGGTGGAGTACCTTGAGGAGGTCAAGGACGAGTCGCCGGAGGAGGAGAAGGCCTATGCCATGGCCATCATCGGCACCCTCAAGGAGCTGGTGCCGCTGAACCCCCTCTACAGCGAGGAACTGAAGATGTTCCTCGACCGCTTCAACCTCAACGACCCCTCCACCCTGTGCGACTTCGCCGCCGCGGTCTCCAGCGCGGACAAGGAGAGCCTGCAGGACGTGCTGGAGACCGTGAGCCTGCGCGAGCGGCTGGGCAAGGTCCTGGTCCTGCTCAAGAAGGAGCTGGAGGTGGCGCGGCTGCAGGCCAAGATCCACAAGGAAGTGGAAGAACGCATGAGCGAGCAGCAGCGCAAGTTCTTCCTCAAGGAGCAGCTCAGGGCCATCCAGAAGGAGCTGGGTATCGCCAAGGACGACCGCACCGCCGACCTGGAGCGGTTCCGGGCCCGCACCGACAAGCTGGACCTGCCCGAGGAGGCGAAAAGGCGCATCGACGAGGAGATGGACAAGCTGTCCATCCTCGAGACCGGTTCGCCCGAGTACGCGGTCACCCGCAACTACCTGGACTGGATCACCCAGCTCCCCTGGGGCGTGTACTCCGAGGACAACCTGGACCTGGAACGGGCGCGGAAGATCCTGGACCAGGACCACGAGGGCCTGGACGACGTCAAGGAGCGCATCATCGAGTTCCTGGCCGTGGGCCGCCTGCGCGGCGAGGTGAGCGGCTCCATCCTGCTGCTGGTGGGCCCGCCCGGCGTGGGCAAGACCTCCATCGGCCGCTCCATCGCCCGCACCCTGGAGCGCAAGTTCTACCGCTTCTCCCTGGGCGGCATGCGCGACGAGGCCGAGATCAAGGGCCACCGCCGCACCTACATCGGCGCCATGCCGGGCAAGTTCATCCAGGCCCTCAAGGACGCCGGCACCGCCAACCCGGTGATCATGCTCGACGAGATCGACAAGATCGGCGCCTCCTACCAGGGCGACCCGGCGGCGGCGCTGCTGGAAGTGCTGGACCCGGAGCAGAACAGCGACTTCCTCGACCACTACCTGGACGTGCGCTTCGACCTGTCGCGGGTGCTGTTCGTGTGCACCGCCAACCAGCTGGACACCATCCCCGGCCCGCTGCTGGACCGCATGGAGGTCATCCGCCTGGCCGGCTATCTCACCGAGGAGAAGGTGCGCATCGCGCGCCGGCACCTGTGGCCGCGCCAGCTCGAGCGCGCCGGCCTCAAGCGCAACGACATCCGCATCACCGCCGCCGCCCTGCGCCACCTGGTGGAGGGTTACGCCCGCGAGGCGGGGGTGCGCAACCTGGAAAAACAACTGGGGCGCATCGTGCGCAAGGCGGCGGTGAAGCTGGTGCGCGGCGAGGCCGAGCCCCCCATCCGGGTGGACGT
>JALSIK010000049.1 GCA_026990045.1 Chromatiales bacterium
TCACGCAGATGGTGCAGGGCCAGCGGGTGCAGGCCATGCTCCAGAAGCTGCGCGAGAAGGCGAAGATCGAGAAGCACCTGAAAACCGGCAAGTGACGGCCGGGGATTCGCGGCCGGGGGCCAGCCGGAGGACGGAAGACAGAGGACGGAAGACAGAAGGCACGCAGGGTGCGATGGCGGAGCCATCGCACCGTCCTTCCCGGCTCCGGACCTCAGGCCTCCGGCATCCTGGCTCCGGGTTCTGACGCCTGCTCGAGCAGGCGCCTGAAGGCATCCTCGTCCAGGGTGGGGACGCCCAGGGCCAGGGCCTTGTCGTACTTGGAGCCGGGATCGGCGCCCACCACCACGTAGTCGGTCTTCTTCGAGACGCTGGAGGTGACCCTGGCGCCCCGTTCTTCCAGCGCCGCCTTGGCCTCGTCGCGGGTCATGCCGGACAGCGCACCGGTGAGGACGAAGGTCTTGCCCGCCAGCGGCAGCTCCCCTGCCTGCCTGCGGGGCGCCGGCCAGTGGATGCCGGCCTCGAGCAGCCGGCGGATCACCTGGCGGTTGTGGGGCTCGCGGAAGAAGGCGCGGATGCTTTCCGCCACCACCGGCCCCACGTCGGGAACCTGTTCCAGCTCCTCCAGGCCGGCCTGCTCCAGGCGCTCCAGGCTGCCGAAGTGCTCGGCCAGGGCCTGGGCCGTGGCCTCGCCCACCTGGCGGATGCCCAGGGCGTACAGGAACCGCGCCAGGGTGGTGGACTTGCTCTTTTCGATGGCAGCGAGCAGGTTGTCGGCCGATTTCTCGCCCATGCGCTCCAGCGCCACCAGGTCCTCCTTGCGCAGGCTGTAGATATCGGCCACGTCGCGCACCAGGCCCTTCTCGTCCAGCTGCGCCACCAGCTTGTCGCCCAGGCCCTCGATGTCCATGGCCCGGCGCGAGGCGAAGTGGCGTATGGCCTCGCGCCGCTGCGCCCGGCAGAACAGGCCGCCGGTGCAGCGGGCGATGGCCTCTCCCTCCAGGCGCACGATCCTTGAACCACATACCGGGCATTTCTCCGGCATCCTGAATACGCGGGCGTCCTTCGGCCGGCGCGACTTCACCACCGAGACGATCTCCGGGATCACGTCGCCGGCACGGCGCACGATGACCCAGTCGCCGATGCGCACGTCCAGGCGCTTGATCTCGTCCTCGTTGTGGAGGGTGGCGTTGCTCACCGTCACCCCGCCCACCTGCACCGGCTCCAGCCGCGCCACCGGCGTCACTGCCCCGGTGCGGCCCACCTGCACCTCGATGTCCAGCACGCGGGTCATCTCTTCGTGGGCCGGGAACTTGTGGGCCACGGCCCAGCGCGGTGCCCGCGCCACGTAGCCCAGCCGTTCCTGCCAGTCGATGCGATCCACCTTGTAGACCACGCCGTCGATCTCGTAGGGCAGGTCGTCGCGGCGCTCCTGCAGGGCGCGGTAATAGGCCAGGCAGCCTTCGACCCCGTGCACCACCCGGGCCTCGGCGTTGGTGCGGATGCCCCACTCCCGCAGCCGGGCCATGACCTCGCTGTGGCGGCCGGGCAGGACACCGCCCTCCACCAGGCCCCAGCCGTAGCAGTAGAACTCCAGCGGGCGCCCGGCCGTGATGCGGGGGTCGAGCTGGCGCAGGCTGCCGGCCGCGGCGTTGCGCGGGTTGGCGAAGGTCTTTTCGCCCTTCTCCCGCTGGCGCCGGTTGAGCTCCTCGAACCCGGCCTTGGGCATCACCACCTCGCCGCGCACCTCCAGCACCGGCGGCCAGCCCCCGCCCCGCAAGCGCAACGGCACGCTGCGGATGGTGCGGATGTTGGGGGTGATGTCCTCGCCGGTATAACCGTCGCCACGGGTGGCCCCGCGCTCCAGCACCCCGTTGCGGTACAAAATGGACACGGCCAGGCCGTCCAGCTTGGGCTCGGCGGCATAGTCCACCCTGTCCACCCCCAGGCGCTCGCGGACGCGGCGATCGAAATCGTGCACCTCCTCGTCGCTGAAGGCGTTGTTGAGGGACAGCATGGGCACCTCGTGGCGCACCTCGCCGAAACCCTCCCGGGGCTGGGCCCCCACGCGCTGGGTGGGGGAGTCTGACGTCACCAGCTCCGGCCAGCGGGCCTCGAGTTCCTGCAGCTCGCGCATGAGGCGGTCGTACTCGGCATCCGGGATCTCCGGCTGGTCGAGCACGTAATAAAGGTAATTGTGGTGATCGATCTCGCGGCGCAGCGCCTCCACCCGCCGCCGCACCTCCTCGGGGACGCTCATGCGATGCCTGGCTCCTGGTTTCGCCACGGTGTCAGCTCGTGTTCTTCCCCCGCTCGGTCTCTCGATGCGTCTCTCAGCGCGGGTAGCGCTGCCGGATCTGGGCCATGTTGAGCTTGAAGCGGAAGGCCTCGATGGACTCCCGCAGGTGGCTCACGGTCTGCGCCGTGAGCGCGCTGCGCGATTCGTCGCACAGCTCGCCCCCCAGGGCCTCCGCCAGTCGGCGCCCCAGCTCCAGGGTGCGCTCGAAGGCCTCGCGGTCGGGCACCGGCCCCGGCAGCCGCATGAACAGGGTGAGTCCGGCCATGGTCATCTGCTCCATCTCGCCCGGCACCAGGTCGCCCGGCTCCAGGGCGTTGGCCACGCTGCACACGGGCCGCGGGTCGTCCGCCCCGGCCGGCTGGTGAAAGATGCGCATGTCGCCGAAGGCGAAGCCCAGCGATTCCAGCACTTCGCGCACCCGCGCCCCGTCGAAGGGGGCCCCCTGCGGTGCCATGACGCGGAACACGATGATGAGCGGCTGCAGGCCCGCGGGCAACCAGTCGGGATCCGGGTCGTCGAGGGCGCTGAGGGAGACACCGGGATCACCGGCCTCGTCACCGCCGGGGGTGGCGCGCAGTCCCGCCACGGCCGAGAGATCGAGGTCCCCGCTGTCGTCGGGCGGGGTTCGCGCGGCCGGACGCCGCAGCAGCCAGTCGCGCATGAAGCCGGCCTCCCCGCCCGCGTTCCGCCGGCTCCACAGGTAAACGCCCGCGACGACGAGGATCCCGATGACGATCAGGCTGATGCGCAACGGGTCCACGCGGGCGCCTCCGGCTTACATGGGTTATACCGCCGCCATCTCGACCGCCTTGTCCACGTCCACGGCCACCAGGTGCGATACCCCGGGCTCGTTCATGGTCACGCCGTTGAGCTGGTGGGCGATTTCCATGGTGAGCTTGTTGTGGGTGATGAAGATGAACTGGGTCCGTTCCGACATCTCCTTGAGCATCTCACTGTAGCGCCCCACGTTGGCATCGTCCAGCGGGGCGTCCACCTCGTCCAGCATGCAGAACGGCGCCGGGTTAAGCTCGAAGATGGCGAACACCAGCGCCACCGCGGTGAGCGCCTTCTCGCCGCCCGAGAGCAGGTGGATGGTGCTGTTGCGCTTGCCCGGGGGCCGGGCCATCACCGTGACCCCGGCCTCGAGGAGATCGTCGCCGGTCATCTCCAGGTAGGCATGGCCGCCGCCGAACAGGCGCGGGAACAGGCGCTTGATGCCGGCGTTGATCTGGTCGAAGGTCTCCTTGAAGCGGGTGCGGGTCTCGCGGTCGATCTTGCGGATGGCGTTCTCCAGCGTCTGCAGCGCCTCGGTGAGATCGGCGTGCTGGGCATCCAGGTACTGCTTGCGCTCCGACTGCTGCTCGTACTCGTCGATGGCGGCCAGGTTGATGGGCCCCAGGCGCTGGATCTTCCGTTCCAGCTCGGCCAGGCGGTCGGCCCAGGCGGCCTCGTCGGCCCCGGCCGGCATCTCCGCCAGCAGGGTCTCCAGCGAGAAGCCCTCCTCCACGATCTGCTCGGCCACGGTCTCGCGGCGCACCCGCACCTCCTGCGAGTCCAGCTTGAGCTGGGCCAGCTTGTCGCGCGCCCCGGCCACCGCCTGTTCCGCCTCCCCGCGCCGTTCCTCCAGCTCGCGCAGGGCCTGGTCGGCGGCCTCCAGGGCCGCGCGGGCCCCGGCCAGCTCGTGCTCGATGGACACCCGCCGCTCCAGCAAGGTCTCCAGCTCCCGCTCCATCTCCGCCAGCGGCGCGGTGCTCTCCCCCAGCGCGGCCTCGAGTTCCGCCTTCCGTTCCGAGAGCTGGCCCAGCTGGGCCTCCAGGCGCTGCATGGCCTCGGCCAGCGAGGCCTGCTCGGTGCGCAGGGTCTCGGCCCGCACCCTGCCCTGCTGGGCGGCGTCGCGGTCCGCCGCGGCGGCGGAGCGGGCCTCCTCCAGCCGGGCGCGCAGGTCGCCGCGCTCGGCCTGCAGGGTCTCGCGCTCGCGTTCCAGCCGGGCGGTCTCGTCCAGCGCCTCCTCCAGCGTGCGGCGGGCCGCGGCCAGCTCCTCCTCCCGCGACTGCATGAGGCGGCGGGCCTCCTCCAGTTCGCGCTCCAGGGTGGCGCTGCGCTCCTGCACCTTGGCCAGGCCGGCGCGGGCCGCGCTCAGCTTCGACTGCAGCTCGGCATGCTCGCGCCCGGCGCGGTTGAACTCGGCCTGGGCCTGCTCCCGCTCCGCCTCCAGCTCGTGCAGCCGGTCCTGGTCGCGCTTCTGCTCGGCCTGCAGGGCCTCCAGCCCCTCGCGCGCCGTGGCCAGCTCCGCGCCCAGGGCCTTGATTTCCTGCTCCCGCTCCAGCACGCCCGCCTGGTGGTCGGCCGGGCGCACCACGCGCAGCCAGCCGGGTCCCAGCCAGATGCCGTCGCGGGTGACCACCGATTCGCCCGCCGCCAGCGCCGGCCGGGCGGCCAGCGCGGCCCCGAGATCGGGGGCCGCCAGCACGCCGTCCAGCAGCGCGTTGAGGGGGCCGGTGCCGCGCACGCGGGCAGCCAGCGGTTCCAGGCCGTGGCGGGACGACGGCGCCGGGGCCGAGGCGCCGGTGTCGTAGAGGGTCAGCGTGCCGCCGGCCAGCTCGCCTGCGACCGCGGCCAGGGGTTCCACGCCGTCCACGCACACGGCCTCCAGGTAGCCGCCCAGGACGCACTCCACCGCGCGCTCCCAGCCCGCATCCACGTCCAGCGTCTCGGCCAGGCGCGGGGCCTCGCCCAGGCCTTGGCCCTGGAGCCAGTCCTGGACCTCGCCGCCGGCCTTGCCCAGGGCCGCCGCCTGCAGCGCCTCCAGGGAGGCATGGCGGCTGGAGAGTTCCTGCACCTGCTGGCGCAGGGTGTCCAGGCGGCCGCGCCGGTCGCGGATGGCCTCGCGCAGGCCCGCCACCTGCTCCTGCATGGCGGCCAGCGCCGCCTGGCGCTCCTCCATGCGGGCGCCGCTTTCGCTCCAGGCCCGTTCCAGCTGGGCCAGCTCGGACTCCAGCCGGCCGGTGGACTGGGCGGCCTGTTCTTCCGCCAGCCGGGCCACGCGGCGCCTGAGTTCCTCCAGGCCCCGCTCCAGGTGATCGATGCGGGCCCGGGCCACCTCGGCCCGCCGGGCCGGCTCGGCGGCACGGGCGGTGAACGCCTCCCACCGCTCCTGCCAGTCGTGCATGGCCTGCTCGGCCGCGGCCAGGGCCGTACCGGAGTCCTCGGCCCGGCGCACCGCGGCGGCCAATTCGGGCTCCACCTGCGCCAGCGCGGCGGCGATCTCCTCCACCCGGCGCCGGTCGGCCTGGAGCTGGCCCGCCACCTCCTCGCCGTCGCGGCCCAGCTTGGCCAGGTCCTCCTCCTGCTGGCGGCGGCGCTCGCGCGCGTGCTGCAGGCTCTGTTCCAGGCGGGCGATGTCGGCACCGATGCCGTAGAAACGGCCCTGGACCTCGTTGAAGCGGTCGC